>DASYGQ010000040.1:0-9615 GCA_035999585.1 Bacteroidia bacterium
GATAAGTTTCCACAAACATGCTGCACTGCGACGAGATAAACAGCAGAAACCCGATGCAGATCACCATAGCAAGCAACACCGCAATGCCGATAGCTACAACCTTATTGACCCGGTGGTTCACAAGGAAATTAACAACCGGGTTCAGAAGAATGGCAATGATGGCCGAATAAGCAATAGGTGCCAGGATCGATTCGCCTACATAAAGCATGTAAGCAAAGGCAAAGGCGCTGATGAAAATAAATGCGATTTTTACATAAAATGGAATACCCGCTTGTCTCTCCCAAAATCCCAATTCTTTCTGAACTTCTCTGTGCTCCATATTTATTTTCTAATTGAATTAAACCGGATCCTTACCACGGATCACCCGGATAAGAATGGCAATGATTGCAAGTACCAGCAGGACGTGAATCACTGATCCGGCACTGTAAGCAAAAAAACCTACGAGCCAACCTATTACTAATATTATGGCTATAACTGATAATAAATTATTCATGTCGATTAGTTTTAGAATGATTTATGATTCGAAGATAGACAGGCAAATTCCTTGTTTAAGGGCAATTCGTTCAATGGCAGTTAAGAATAGCCGTATTCGGCTTTATGAAGGCCGGGGAATGAGCCATTCTTTGATCGGCGATGTTTAATAATCATTAATATGCGGTATTATGAATAATCTCAGTTATCGCTTGCGATTGAATCAATTTCACCATTGGCAAACAGAACACCGGATATAGCCACTTTCTGATTCGGTAAGCCATATCCGGTGTTGACAAATGGTTCTATCCCTTATAGCGATGTGCGTTGTGTCTGATCGCCATAGGGCATATCATCCCTGCGTTTGGAATCCTTCTGCATGTCTTCCACTTTTGCTATAAATGCGGATGTTTTTCCATCTGCATAAACGCCATAGGCGTCGGTCAGCAATCCTTTCAGGCCATCGTTTGTTTCTATTGCGAAAAGCAGACTGCTGTCGCCCGGATCGCTGTAACCTTCGAACCGGTAGAAATTAACAATCCTGACTTCTTCAGGCTGATATGTTTTTTTGGAATCGGCAGCCTGCAGGCCATTGTCGCCGACAGAAAAATTCTGTGTGTATCCGTTGGCATGCAATTGATTCATGCACTCCGCCAGCGTGTTCATTTCAGTGCTGGCATTTTTATCCATTGTGTTTTTCATGGGTGTTTGTTTAAATATGAATTTAAAAAAAGGCGCAACCAGGGGCCGCGCCTTTCCATTTATGAATGCTTGCTTGTTTAATATCTGTCGGCAGGGATACCCCGGCCCGGAAAGTGAAAGGACACCCCGAATGTTGACATGCCTGTCGACAGATCCAGGAATAAACCAACCCTGTCGGTCATGTAATATCGCGCACCTGCATGCAGGTTCAGATAAAGAGGACTGGCATCGTGTTCAACAACCGTGCGGTCGCCATAATACCCGTTTTCCCAGGATACACTGTGGTATGCAAAGCCTGCTGAAGCTGCTGCATAGAAGTCCCAGCGTTTTCCGGCGTGCAGGAGCTCGTCAAAATAATAAGCGAACTTCAGACCCACCGGCACCACAGTTTCGCGGTAGGAATAATTGCGGTAAGGGTAGTTCGGATCGCCCCAGTAATAATAATTGCTGTAAGTATAAAAACCAATAAAAGGTGCAAGGGTGAATGCACCCGGCAGATCGAACTCGTAATTCATCATCAGGGCAGGGCCTACTGCTCCATAATAATCAAGACCGGCTCCAATGTTGAGCGTTCTTCCATAGCTTTCCTGAGCCTTGCAGTTGAAACTCATCAGGCTGAGAAGCAGGATTGAGGTAATATATAGCTTTTTCATAACTGTTTTTTTTAGGTTAGGGATGGTTTGTCTGTAAATTCAACTCCTCTGTTATTTGAAGGAAAAGTACTTCAGTTTTAAAATCATAGAATGCGCTTTTCGGTAAAACACGGTTCCGGGTCGTTCAGTATTTAATTTAAAACGCTGGTCAGATAGCAGGAATCGGTATCCCGGGATGCGGCAAATGCATACATTTGTAAAAAAAGGAATGGAAAGCACCGGAATCACTGCGATTAAGAATACCCTGAGTAAATTGCGTGAAGCCAATCCCGCCGTAAATACCTATGAGCTCATGGTTTCGTTTGAATGTTCAGGCGAACAGGAACCTTTTCGTGAAAGCCTGAAGCAATTGCTGCAGATCAATTGCAGCGCCATACTCTGGCACGACTCACTGTACAAATTGCCTTCCCCTCTTCCGGCTGAAAAGATCCTGGCGCTTGCTCAGGAAATTGAAAAGGAATTCAATAAATACGGAGATGATATTTTTACGGAAGGATTTTCGGATGAAGGAACAACACATGTATGCTTCATTCTGCCCAACGGAAACAAACTGGAGCTGAAAGAACTGATCAGTTTCCCTCTGAAAAAAGGAAAGAAGGGGAAATCATAAACCGGGCCCGGCTTGCTGTTCCTGCCGGACAGACATTATCCCACCCCGGAGGTTGGACACATTATTGAACCCCTCTTCTTTTAACAAAGTCAGGGCTTTCCGGCTTCTTATGCCACTCTGGCAATGTACAATCACAGGGATGTCGCGCGGGATCCGTTCCAGATTTTCTTTCAACTGACCAAGCGGAATAAGAACGCCTCCAATATTGTATTGTGCATACTCAGATGGTTCCCGCACATCCAGGATAAAATGCTTTGTTCTGCTCTTCATGAGAAGCAATAAATCCCTTGCTTCCGTTTCAGAGAGAACATTGTCGCATTGCCCGCTGAAGGGAAGAATGGCCGTGATGTGCTTATTGGCTTCTGTGGCCGGAAAAGAAAAAACGGAACTTTGTCCTTTCAATGCATCATACACAAGCAATTTCCCGGCGAGTACTTCACCCACACCGGAAATGATTTTCAGGGCTTCAGTAGCCATCATGCATCCGATTGTTCCCGGCAAAACACCCAGCACACCCACCTCTGCACAGGACCCCAGCTCCCCGGGTTCTGGATACAGGCAGCGATAAGTGGGGCCTTCCCTATAATTGAACACGCTTACCTGACCCTCGAACTTATACACGGATCCGAACACCAGAGGCTTTTTTAATATTACAGTTGTATCGCTTACCAGGTACCTGGTTTGGAAATTATCGGAACCGTCGATTATCAGGTCGTAATCTGTCAGCACAGAAAGCGCGTTCGATTCAGTCAGGCGGATGGGATGAGCCTTTACCAGGACATGCGGATTGAGCTGCGCTATTTTTTCCTGCACACACAATGCTTTGGGTTTTCCGATATCGGAAGTTCCGAAAAGAATCTGGCGCTGAAGATTGCTTTCTTCCACCACATCAAAATCAACCACCCCGATGCATCCCACACCGGCTGCAGCCAGGTATTGAATGGCAGGACAGCCCAGTCCGCCCGCGCCCACCACCAGCACACGCGCCGCGCTGAACTTTTCCTGTCCTGCCAGGCCGATCTCCGGCATCCGGATGTGGCGACTGTATCGGAGAAGCTCAGCTTCATTCATATTTGACATCAATTTTGTTTTTTACAATTTCTTTTGAGTAAAGCTCTAATAAATCAGTTCAGACTTCGGCCTCATGATTCGTTTTGAATTTCGAATGTCCAATATCGAATATCGAACGCCGAAGTAATCCTCCATTTGTCATTTCCGAAGAATCTGCATTGTCTTTCCCTTCAGTATTCGACATTCGGAGTTCGAAATTCGATATTCATTTTTTTTCTGTTTGAAGCCCTCTGTCCCAATCTTTCCACACAGCTTCGTATCCGGCCTGGGTGATCATTTGTTCGATTTCGGCGGGGCTTCGTTCGTCGGAGATCTCAAACTGCTCGAGCGATTCTGCTTCAGAAGCATAACCGCCCGGGTTGGTTTTGGAACCCGCACTGAGGCTGGTGATGCCAAGCGCGATGATGTGGTTCCGGAACTTTTCACTCTCCCGTGTGGAAAGCGAAAGCTCCAGCTCGGGCCTGAACAAACGGAACGCACAGATCAATTGCACCAGCTCGCGGTCATTCATGAAAGAGGCAAACTCCTGCTTGCTATGCTGTCCGCCTTTTTCGGTTTCAATAGGTCGCAGCCTTGGGAATGAAAGGCTGTATCGTGTTTCCCAATATGTCTTTTCGAGGTACTGGAGATGCAGTGCGCAGAAAAAAGAATCCGTGCGCCAGTCTTCCAGTCCGATAAGCGATCCCAGGCCGATTTTGTGAATACGGGCCGCACCAATGCGGTCTGGGGTTTCCAGGCGGTAATAAAAGTTCGATTTCTTTCCTTTCGGATGATGCGTCTTATAGGTTTCTTCCCTGTAGGTCTCCTGATACACCAGCACGGCGCTGAGGCCTTCCTGTGCCAGTGCTTCATATTCCTCCTGTCCGAGTGGCTGTACCTCGATGGATATGTGAGAGAAATAGGGGCGAAGCACGCGGATAGCGTTTTTCATGTATTCAAGTCCTACATGCGAGGATTCTCCCGTCACCAGCAGTACATGGTCATAGCCCCATTTCTTCAGTGCGATTGCTTCAGCAATCAGTTCCGCATCCGTGAGGGTCTTACGGAGTATGGGGTTATCCAGACTGAATGCGCAATAGGTGCATATATTCTGGCATTCGTTCGAAAGGTAGAGCGGGGCATACATCTGCAGCGTGCGCCCGAAACGTTTGATGGTCAGTTCCTGGCTGCGACGGGCCATCTCTTCGAGGTAGGGGGCGGCAGCCGGTGAGATGAGCGCTTTGAAGTCATCCAGGTCAGGCCGCTCTTTCTGAAGCGCGCGCCGGACATCCGCAGAAGTCTTCGAATAAATGCTGTCTTTCGATTCGGCCCAGGGATGCTGCTGGAATACAGGTCTGAAGGTGTTCATGTAGATGCGTGTTTAATCAATGCTCAGAAAACCGGTGAGCGGACTGCTTGCATGCGCGGCCTTGCTGAGTGGTGCCAGCTTGGCTTCGTAGGCGAGGCGGCCTGCTTCGATGGCCAGCTTGAATGCGATAGCCATCTGCACGGGGTTGGGGGATGCCGCTATGGCGGTATTGACAAGCACTGCATCGGCTCCCATTTCCATCGCTGAGGCAGCATGGGAGGGCGCACCGATGCCCGCATCCACAATAACCGGTACACGGCTTTGCTCGATGATGATTTCCAGGAAGTCGGCAGTCTTCAGTCCCTTGTTGCTTCCTATCGGGGAGCCCAGAGGCATGACGGCTGCTGCGCCGGCTTCTTCGAGACGTTTGCACAAAACAGGATCGGCATGGATATAGGGAAGAATGATAAAACCAAGCTTTGCAAGTTCTTCTGTGGCTTTGAGTGTTTCGATGGGATCTGGCAGCAGATATTTGGGATCGGGGTGAATCTCCAGCTTGAGCCAGTTGGTGCCCAATGCTTCCCGGGCAAGCTCGGCGGCAAACACAGCCTCTTTGGCATTACGGGCTCCGGAGGTATTGGGCAGCAGATTAAACTGTGCATGTGAGAGGTGGCTCAGGATATCGTTTCCTTCCTGCTGAAGATTGACACGTTTCAATGCCACCGTAACCAGCTGTGATCCGGATGCGAGCAACGCTTCTTCCATCAATGCGGCGGAGCTGAATTTGCCTGTGCCCGTGAAGAGGCGTGACTGAAATGTTTTATCGGCTATCTGAAGATGTTTCATGGTCAGGAAAGATTGGGATGATTTGAACGTATTTCTTTTTCTGCTGCTGACAGAGCCTTCAGGAAAGAGGATGTTGCGCTGGAAGGATCGGGTGCAAGGCTGATGGCCGAGGCTACTGCTATTCCGTGAATACCCGTTTTGAATAAGGCAGTCACATCATCAGCCAGGATACCTCCGATAGCAATCACAGGAATACGCAGTGCACCTGTTTTCTGAAGAATGAAATCATAGCCTTCGATGCCCAGCACGGGACTCAGGTTTTCTTTGGTGGTGGTGAAGCGGAAAGGACCAAGGCCAATATAATCAGCAGGGCCTGCGAGGATCTGCTGCACATCGTTCCAGCTGTTTGCTGTGGCTCCGATGATGGCATCCGGTCCAAGCAACGCTCTTGCAGCCCCGGGTTCGGCATCTGTTTTTCCGAGGTGAACGCCATCGGCTTTCAGTTCAGCGGCCAGCTCCGCATTGTCGTTGATGATGAATATCGCTTTGTGCTCCCGGCAGACTTTTTGTGTTTCAAGCGCTTCTTTTTTCCATTCAGCAGCTGTCTTGTTTTTGATGCGGAGCTGTATCCAGCGCGCTCCCCCTTCACAGGCCAGCCGGGCCAGTGAAGCATGACTCTTCCCCGGTATATCCTGGGTGATGTAATGGAGGCGTGCTATTTTTTCGGCTTCGTTCATGTTTTGTTTTCTTAGCTGAGCGAATGATAGCCCAGCAGACTTTCATTGCTCTCCAGCACTTCCAGCGTGTATTCCTTGGCCAGAAGGCAGGCCTTTTCCAGGTCAGCTCCTTTGGCCAGGCGGGCGGCGATGGCGGACGAAAGGATGCAGCCGGAGCCATGCTTTGGAAAGATTTTGTTTCCAGCCGATTTGAACGATATCCGTTTCCCGTTTTTCAGAAAAAGAAAATCATCCCCGGCTTTATCGGGGTGATGCCCGCCTTTCAGAAATACATTGCAGAAGGCGCTGAGAGATGCGGCGTTCAGCTCGGCCGATTCGGCAGAGCCCAGTGCCAGAGCTTCGGGCAGGTTGGGGGTAATCAGGTCTATCTGTTTGCACACCTGCTCCAGCTTGGCGGCATCGGGCTTTGAATGGAAATCAAATCCGGCGCTGGCCTTCAGGATGGGATCCCAGATGATAAAAAGTCCGGGCCGTTTCGCACGCAAATGCATCAGCAAATCATGCAGCACATCGAGGCTTTGGATCAGACCGATTTTCAACTGCCTGAAATCGTATTTATCCATGAGAACGTCTATCTGCCGGATGATGTCGTTCAGGGATATCCAGGTCAGTCCAGCAAAAGAGGCTTCGTTCTGATACGTAATGGCCGTGCATACTCCGAGGCCATACACACGCATGGCTTCAAAGGTTTTGATGTCGGCCAGGATGCCGGCCCCGGCGCTGGGATCAAAACCGGCGATGCTCAGGGCATGCGGACGGGCATACATGTTATCGCTCATGTTTACAGGTATATTTCGCTTCCTGCCTTGCGGAACTCTTCCGCTTTGGCATCCATCTCTTTCTGAACACCGGCTTCGTTCAGTGTTTCCTGCTCTTCGGCATAGTCTCTTACATCCTGTGATATTTTCATGGAGCAGAAATGCGGGCCGCACATCGAACAGAAGTGAGCGATCTTGGCTCCTTCGGCAGGAAGTGTTTCATCGTGGAACTCACGGGCTGTGTCAGGGTCCAGAGAAAGATTAAATTGATCTTCCCAGCGGAATTCAAAACGGGCTTTGCTCAGGGCATTGTCGCGATACTGTGAACCCGGATGCCCTTTGGCAAGATCAGCGGCATGGGCTGCAATCTTGTAGGCAATCACACCGTCTTTCACATCTTTTTTATTGGGCAGGCCCAGGTGTTCTTTAGGCGTTACATAACAGAGCATGGCTGTGCCGTACCACCCGATCATGGCTGCGCCGATGGCAGAAGTGATGTGATCGTATCCCGGAGCAATGTCGGTGGTCAGCGGGCCGAGGGTATAGAACGGCGCCTCGGCACAATGCTTGAGCTGCAGCTCCATGTTTTCCTTGATCAGGTGCATCGGCACATGGCCGGGACCTTCGATCATCACCTGGATATCATGCTTCCAGGCAATCTTGGTCAGTTCACCGAGTGTCTCCAGTTCACTGAACTGGGCGGCATCGTTGGCATCGGCAATGGAGCCGGGACGAAGTCCGTCGCCCAGCGAGAAGGCCACATCATAGGCTTTCATGATCGAGCAGATCTCCTCAAAATGGGTGTACAGGAAATTTTCTTTGTGATGAGCCAGGCACCATTTGGCCAGGATGCTTCCGCCGCGGGAAACAATACCTGTCACCCGTTTCGCCGTGAGCGGAATGTAA
The DNA here is from genome assembly GCA_035999585.1 of Bacteroidia bacterium. Lineage (GTDB taxonomy): Bacteria > Bacteroidota > Bacteroidia > Palsa-965 > Palsa-965 > Palsa-965. The sequence continues at coordinate 7,983 of DASYGQ010000040.1, forward strand.
CGAAGCAGCACACCGGCATGGATGGTGAAGTAGTCGACTCCTTGTTCTGCCTGTTCAATGAGGGTGTCGCGGAATATTTCCCAGGTCAGGTCTTCGGCTTTGCCGTTTACCTTTTCAAGTGCCTGATAGATGGGAACAGTACCAACGGGAACAGGGCAGTTGCGGATGATCCACTCGCGGGTCTCGTGAATGTTCTTGCCGGTGCTCAAGTCCATCAGCGTATCGCCACCCCAGCGGCAGCTCCAAACGGCTTTCTCCACTTCCTCTTCAATGGAGGAGGAGACCACCGAGTTGCCGATATTGGTATTGATTTTCACCAGAAAGTTACGTCCGATGATCATCGGTTCGCTTTCGGGGTGGTTGATGTTGGAAGGAATGATGGCACGTCCTGCCGCAACCTCGTCACGTACAAATTCAGGGGTGATGTATTTCAAAGGTGTGTTGGCGCCAAAGCTGTTGCCGGCATGCTGATGACCAAGGGCGCCTTTGAGCTTCAGCTCATCAATGCGCTGGTTTTCGCGGATAGCAATGTATTCCATTTCAGCGGTGATGATTCCTTTGCGTGCATAATGCAACTGGGAAACATTCATGCCTTCCTTTGCCTTCAGCGGCATTTTCAGGTGTTCGAAACGAAGGCTGTCGAGACTTTTATCCTCCAGGCGTTTGCGGCAATAGGCCGAAGAGAACTGATCCAGACGCTGCACATCACCGCGGCCCTGGATCCAGGACTCGCGCAGACGGGGCAGTCCTTTTTTAAGATCGATAGAGACCAGCGGGTCGGTATAGGCGCCGCTGGTATCGTAAACGGTAACAGGTTCATTAACCTCTGTGCGGGTTTTTCCGTGACTGTGAATGGTGGTGGGCTCCAGGCTGATTTCACGCATAGCCACCTGGATGTCGTGCAGCTTGCCCTTGACATATACTTTTTTGGAGGCTGTCAGAGGCGTTCGGGTGATGCCGGTTTCCGGTGCTGCGCTGTTTTTTGTTTTTGCTTTCATGTTTTGGATGATTGAATTAAAAAATGACGGGGAAATGAATCAGCCTCCCTGGGTGGCTTGTATGATGGTGATGGAATCGTTTTCTTGCAGCGTATGCCGTTCCCAGGCATCGCGGATCACAATGGAATCATTCACAGCCACTGCAATACCTTTTTTCTCGCCCATGCTGAGTGTGGCCAGTAATTCTTTCAGAGAAAGAGGTGCCGGCAGGCTGTGTTTTTCGTTGTTGATCTTCAGGTTCATGCGTTTTTATGCGTTTTTTAAAAGAGCGCTTTTTGAGCAGACAGAGAAATGAAACAGAAACAGAAATAGAAACGGAAACAGAAACAGAAACAGAAACGGAAACAGAAACAGAAACAGAAACAGAAAGGGGAGGAGAGTGGTCTCAGTGCAGGATACTCCAAAGGAGGTATCTACTTTTTCCTTTCGCAGGCATGATCCTGATCAGGTTCCGAGGGTATGATCTCAGCCCCGATTTCCATCGGGACACCCCTAAAGTGTTTATTTATGCAAGTATACGGAGAAAGAATGGCTGAGAAAAGTGAAACCCATTTTAGTTTTTAACAAAAGAATCCTTCTCTTTTGTTGGGTTCCTGAATCTGTGATCCTTCTTTTTCTATTCATTGTTAAAACAA
>DASYGQ010000322.1:0-10794 GCA_035999585.1 Bacteroidia bacterium
TATCTGCCAAATTTCTGCCTAAGCCATCGTAATCCAGTCCGTAACCAACCAGAAAGTCGTTAGGAACCTCGATAGCAGGATAATCAACTTTTATCTTTTTTTGATAGGCTTTGGGCTTAAACAGGAGGGTTGCCGTTCGTATATCGGCCGGATTGCCTTTGGAAAGCTGATTGTGAAGTGAATCCAGGGTAATACCTGTATCTACAATATCTTCTACAATAATGACCGTTCTGCCGCTGATATCTCTATCAAGACCAATGAGTTCCTTCACTTTGCCGGTTGTAGCACTGCCTTCATAGGAAGACAATTTGACAAAGGATATCTCACACTCCATCTTCATTTCCCGCAACAGATCTGCAGCAAATAGAAAGGATCCGTTTAGAACCGCTATAAACAGGGGTTTTTTTCCAGCCAGCTCAGTATTCATGCGGTCTGCAAGTCTAACAACGGCCTTTTGAATATCGGCAGCAGGGATGAAGAGCCGGAATGCTTTATCGTGAATTCGGATTGTTTCCATAAGTTTCGAGGGGGCAAATCTAGGTAAAAGGTCTGATCTTTTCAGGTCCGGTTGCTTAAAATAAAATCTTTCATGCTGAATCGACCTCTGAATTATTTACATGGGTTATATTTGCAGGCAAAATTTACAAAATCACTTATTTGACTCCTCCTTATGAAACCACTTGTCAGCATTATCATGGGTAGCACTTCGGACATGCCAGTTATGCAGGAAGCAGCTAAGATCCTCGATCAGTTTCAGATTCCATTTGAAATAAATGCTCTCTCTGCTCACAGAGTCCCCGAATCGGTTATGGATTTTGCCAAGAAAGCTCAGCAAAGAGGTATACGTGTCATTATCGCCGGTGCAGGCGGAGCGGCTCATCTGCCGGGAGTTGTTGCAGCACTGACTCCTTTGCCGGTTATCGGTGTCCCCTGCCGTTCTAACATTTCCATCGATGGCTGGGATTCGCTTCTCTCTATCGTTCAGATGCCTCCCGGTATACCTGTCGCCACCGTTGGCCTTGATGCCGGTCAGAATGCAGGTATCCTGAGTGCTCAGATCCTGGCTACTTCAAACGAAGAACTCCTGAAAAAAATGATTTCATTCAAAGAGGGCCTGAAAACAAAGATTCTCAAAGCCAACGAAGAATTGAAATCGCATCAGTTCACCTATCGGGTCCTTTGATTTTATAGCATTCCGGATCCCTTCCGAATCCTAGAAATGAACCTCATCTGCGTTTGTTTCCGCTATGTTCGTGTGCGTAATTCGCATCCGGCCTGAACACCTTCTCTGATCAATCATCCGAAGGCGAGTTGCAGACCGGCAACATGCATGGGGTTGAGGCGCGATGTGATTCTTTTTTTCTTGATTGCTGTTTCCGTTTTCCATTGCAATATATTTGGTGGAAATGAAAATCAGTCGCAGGGCGCCCGTTCAACGGGAATGGGAGATGCATCCGTCTGTCTCGTGGATATATGGTGTGCCCAAAACAATCAGGCCTGTCTTGCATTCCTGAAAAATGCGGAAGCGGGGTTGTTTGTGCAAAATCGTTTTGGCCTCAAAGAACTTAATACAGCCCTTCTTGTTCTTGCCTTCCCCAGGCATTCAGGCACATTCGGCTTTTGTGTCTCCAGTTTTGGATACTCCCTTTATGAAGAAAATAAGTGCGGGCTGTCTTATGCCAAAAAAATCGGGAACCATTTGTCCCTGAGCATTCAGCTTGACTGCCTGAGTACCTATATTGGTGAAGGTTACGAATCAAGGAATGCTTTCGCCGGCGAAACAGGCCTAAAAGCCATATTGCTGAAAAGCCTTAGCCTGGGCGTGCATTTGTATAATCCAAGCCGCACCATCCTTGTGCGCTCTTCCGACGAGCGCATGGCAACTGTATTTCGCATGGGCCTTCAATATGAGCCATCGCCCAAAATCCTGATTGCCGTTGAAACCGAAAAAGACAACTGGTATACCGGCTATTTCAAGGCTGGTTTTGAATATAAACCTTCCTTAGCCCTAAGCCTCAGGGCAGGTGTCACAGGTAACCCCTCCTCTTTCCGGGCAGGAGCCGGCATCCATCTTTCCAATATCAGTATTGATATCTCTTCTTCCTGGCATCCTGTTCTGGGTTATTCGCAAGGTATCGGACTCAGCTTCCGTTTCCGATCTTCCAAACCTATCTAGGACTATGGGAAGAATCCTAACCACGTGTTCACTCGTCTTTCTTCCTCTCTCATTGCTGTATGGGCAGTCAAATACAGACACATCGAAACTTGCAGGCCCTGATCTCAGTGAAGAAATGATACAAAACATGGAAATGCAGGCTGAAGCCAGTTCAACGGAGGATGCGGATTATTCAGCACTTATTGAGAAAAAAGCCTATTATCTCCACCACCCTATTCGCCTCAACAGGGCCTCCAGAGAGGAGCTCGAGGAATCAGGTCTCTTCAGTGACAATCAGATTAATAACCTTCTTTCTTATGAGAGCAAACATGGTGAGCTTATCAGCATTTATGAACTTCAGGCGGTTCCCGGTTTTGAACTGAATGAAATCCGGGCGCTTTCCGGGCGTCTGATTATTCATTCCGGTCCGGATTCAGACAAAGAACCTTTGCTTGCACAAGTACGCTCCGGCAAGCAAGAGTTCACAGCCAGATCAGGCCGGGTTTTGGAGCCTCAAAAAGGTTATGCCGTTCCCGTACTTAAATCCAATTCACATTATGAAGGAAACCCCTGGAAATTCTTGCTGGCATACCAGTTTACTTCAACGAATATCAGCTGGAGAATCAGCGGCCAAAAAGATGCCGGGGAAGCTTTTTTCAAAGGCAGTCAGAAAAGGGGCTTTGATTTTTATTCGGGTCATCTTGTCGTCAGAGACAAGGGAATTCTAAAAACATTCGTGGCCGGTGATTTTGCGGTTGGGTTTGGTCAGGGCCTCATTGCCTGGTCCGGGATTTCCTTTTCGAAAACAGCGGATGCTTCGCTTATCAGAAAAATTGCAACCGGCATCAAGCCCTATTCATCCACCAACGAAAATAATTTTTTGCATGGTGCCGCGTCCACCCTTCATTGGGGTTTCCTTGAAGCCTCGCTTTTCATCTCCCGAAAAAAACTGGATGCATCCGTTACAGACACAACTATTTCCGGCAAAATCCTGCAGGTGCGGACACTTCAGACAAGCGGCTTACACGCTACACGGGCTCAGCTTATCTCAAAGCACAGCCTCGGACAAACGGTGGCCGGAAGTAATCTCAAATTTTACAGTCGCTCATTTAGTCTCGGATTTTCCCTGGTCGGAACACAGTTTGATGCTGCTCTTGTACCCAGGCCGGAGCTGTATAACCGTTTTGATTTTAAAGGGCGCGAACTGAGCAACGCCGGTCTTGACTATCATTGGATCTTCCGAAACCTTAACCTCTTCGGAGAGTTTGCCAAGAGCAGTGATTTCCTGCAACCTTTCAGGCCCGGAGGCTGGGCTGTTTTACAAGGTCTGATACTCGTGCCCGATCAGGCAATCAACCTTTCCATGCTTTACAGAAATTACGGAAGGAGCTATCACAGTTTCTATTCGAATGCCTTTTCAGAAGGATCCAAAGTCTCAAATGAACAGGGATTGTACATGGGCTTGCTTCTGAAGCCTTGTCAGACGTTCACACTTTCCTGTTTTTACGATTTCTTTGTTTTCCCCTGGCTCAGGTACCGGGTCAACGCTCCTTCTTCAGGAAACGATTTTTTCTCCAAGCTTAGCTTCAATCCCAACAAAAAACTCGAATTGTATATCCATTTCCGAAAGCGCACCAAAGAAAACGATCCTGTCTCCTCAGGGGAGGAAATCAATTTCCCGGTGGCTGGCAGCCAGACAAACTTCAGGATTCATATTTCTTATACTCTCAGACCCGGGTTTCAGATCAGGAGCCGGCTGGATCTTCTCCGGGCAAACGACAGTCTTCAGGTGCTTCAGTCTGGCTATATGATTTCTCAGGATCTGATTTTCCAAACAAACAAAGGACCTTTTTCCTTTACCCTCCGTTATGCCATGTTTGATACTCCCGGTGGCAGCATCCGAATCTATTCCTACGAGCATACAGCCCCCGGATCATTTTCAATTCCTTCCTTCTCGGCGAGGGGTTCCCGTGTCAACTGCCTGATCCGTTATCGCAGCAATCCCAGACTTGAGTTGTGGTTAAACATTGGCAGAACATTTTACGACTCCAAAAACACAATCAGTGCCGGCACACCCGATGAGATTGCCGGCCACCACAAAATGGAAGGCATGATTCAAGTGAAGTATAAGCTGACCGGTAATACGGGTTAATATTTCGTATACAAAATCACATGCACAACATTTGCCGCTGAAAGAATATCTTTGTTGATCACAACAAACCTGTTCATGAAAGAAGACCAACAGAAAGAAAATTCGCTCTCGTTCAGGGGGCATCACTCCGGGGCCAAACGTATCTGGCATTGGACAAGTTCGCTGGCTATCATGGCATTGCTTATAACAGTTCTGCTTGCGTCCACCCTTCTTAAACCAAGGAACAATATTGCAGTCATACAACAGAATTTAGAAGAAAAAGGTGTCAGCGTGACGAAAGATCAGGCAAAAGGAGTGGCGAAAGCCATCGGAGAGGAAATCTGGGTTTGGCACAAATACATTGGAATTACCCTTGCTTTTCTTTTATTATTTCGGATCATACTTGAATTCTTTGAACCGCAGGGGGAAAGCCTGAAAAGAAGAATTAAAAAAGGAGCCTTGTATCTTCGTCAGGTCAAACCGGGAGGTCGGCAGGCACGGCATTATATGTTCGTTAAGTATTTCTATGTTCTGTTTTATCTGATCGTTCTCACATTGGTGGTGACGGGAATCGGGATAATCTATAGTGATGATTCGACCTTTTTGAAAGGGATAAAAGAGAATTGGAAAGACATTCATAGCATTTGCATGTATGGCATCATTGGCTTTATTATCCTTCACATTGGTGGTTTACTCCGGTCTGAACTTGGAGAGTACCCGGGAATAAGCTCGGATATGATTCATGGCGGCCGAAACCAGAAGGATATTAATTCGTAATTTCGTTATCCCTGAAATCATTCAGGTAAATTATATGCCTATGAGAAAAATATTTGCGGTACTTCTATTTATACAGTCCTTTGTTTTCATCCTGTCTGCACAAAACGGCAAGCAGGAAGAGAAGGGCAAAACCGAACAAGTAACCCCTAAAACAAATACCGGAGAAAAAGCCTTTCCTGAACCAATAGGCTGGGTCAACGATTTTGAAGAAGTGATCGACAGCGCGGAAGAAGAAAAACTGACAAAGCTTATTCTGGATCACAACCGGAAAACGAGCAATCAAATTTCCATTGTAACAATTTCATCCATTGCGCCTTATCAATACCTGGCTGATTATGCCAAAGACATTTCGAATGCCTGGGGTGTGGGCGAGAAAGAGAAAAATAATGGCGTGACAATCATATACAGCAAGGCATTGCATGAAGTCAGAATTGCCACCGGTTACGGAATTGAGAACAAACTGACCGATAGCATCTGCGAGAAAATTGTCAATGAACGGATGATCCCTCCGTTTAAGGCCGGCGATTACGGAAAAGGTCTGATTGGCGGGGTTACAGAAATCATCCGGGTACTCGAATTATAAAGCTGAATTCTTCCGAATATCAGGTAATAAAAAAAATCTGAACAGGCTTGCTTTATTCCTGCCAACGATCGCCTTAAGAGTGTATCTTGTGCCCTTCTATGTCTGTGCAGCCTTATTCTCATCACATTCGTAAAACCCTTTTACTGGCGCTTCCTGTCTGCTTCAGTCAGCTGGGCCATATGATGGTCGGTTTTGTGGATACTGCTATGGTGGGACGCATTGAGGGCATCGGGTCGAAAGCGCAGGCTGCCATGAACATCACCAACAGCATTTACATGCTGGTTCTTGTATTTGGTTTGGGCATCGGTTTTGGGCTTACTCCTCTTGTGGCCGCTGCCGACGGGGCACGTAAGCCCGGCCGTATCACGGAACTTTTCCGCAATGCTTTGCTGGTCAATACCACTGTTGGGGTGGTGCTTTTCCTGGCCCTTCTTTTTGTTTCCCCGATTTTGCGTTATCTGCATCAGGACAGTGCTGTTGTGGAGATTGCTATTCCGTTCATGAATGTGATGATTTTCTCACTGGTTCCTCTGAGTATTTATTCGACCTGTAAGCAATTCGCAGAGGGACTCAGTGATACACGCATGGCTATGGTAATCAGCCTCAGCGGGAATATCATGAATGTATTGCTCAACTATATGCTTATTTTCGGCCATTGGGGCTTTCAGCCCATGGGTGTTATGGGAGCCTGCTGGGGAAGTTTCTTCGCCCGTCTGTTCATGGCGCTTGCCATGGTCGCCTATGTTTATCTGAAGCCTTCCTACCGTGTTTACAGAGATGCTTTCCGGATGAAGAATTATTCATTTGCCACCATGAAGGAAATACTTGCTTTGGGAGTGCCAACAGGCTTGCAGTGGGTGTTTGAAGTAGGAGCATTCAGCTTTGCCGGTCTGATGGCAGGCACATTGAGTGTTGAAAAGCAGGCCGCTCACCAGGTTGCCCTGACAATTGCCGCATGTACCTATATGTTTGCCAGTGGCTTAAGTGCAGCCGTTTCGGTTCGCACAGGAAATGCATTCGGAAGGAAAGACCGTATTGAGATGCGCAGAGCCGGATTTACCGGTCTCTTCATGGTTGCACTCTTCATGATTGCCTGCGCCATCGTGTTTATCTTTTGCCGGCATTTCCTGGCATCTCTGCTGAGCCGGGATCCGGCTGTGATAGCTACGGCATCAGGCCTGCTCATCATCGCAGCTTTTTTCCAGCTGTCAGACGGATTACAGGTTGTAGGACTGGGAGCTTTGCGAGGAATTAATGATACCCGTTTCCCCACCCTTCTCACACTGGTGGCTTATTGGGTCATCGGCCTGCCCACCAGCTATTTGCTGGGCTTACACTACGGCATGGGTGTTTCCGGTATCTGGTATGGATTTGTAATCGGACTGAGCTTCTCGGCTCTGGGGCTTATCTGGCGGTTCGAACGAATCAGCAGGATAATCGCTGTCTGATACACACCTGAAATAACTATTCCAGGTAGCGCGATTTGATTGTACGTACATGATGTGCGCTGTGCCCTGCGATCGAATAAACGAGCGCTCTTACCGTCACATCCCGGTTATCGGCATTTCCTTTCCGGGAAAGAGCTTCCTCATCCAGGTTTTTAACGAGAATAATATTGGCTTCGCGCAAGACGGAAAACTCATGAGCCAGATCGTAAAATGAGCGTTTATTGAATTTACCTGCAGGCACATATTCCTTTTCGTTAAAACCAGGCAAAGCCTGGCTGTCGCCCCGTGCAAAGCGAAGCACACGGTATCCAAACACACGCTCGCAGTCAATCAGATGACCAATCACTTCTTTGATGGTCCATTTACCGGGAGCATACGCATAATCTTCTTTTTCCGTCGGAAGATCAGAAACAAGAGCCTGTAATTCGAGCATCTGGCTTTCAAGCGCACGCAAAACCGTATCACCGGGAATGAGCTTGATATAGGGCTCAAAGAATTCCGTGTATTCGCTTTTTTCAGGGCGTTTCATAAGGATTGAGTTTTATCGGGAGAAGTGATGAGTCAATCAAATATACAATTTCATTTTCGTATTCAAAAACAGCCGGACCAAAACAATGAAAGCAGGCTGTTTAATCCATTTTTTTGATCTCATCCGCCACAAAATCAAGCAGTTCCTTTACATAAGAACCCCTAAAATCAAAACGAATCCCCGCTGCTTCGTAAAGTTCACCAATTGTGCGGGTATAGCCCAGAGCAAGGGCCTTCTTATAATCCTGAATGGCCTTTGCCGGGTTTTGTTTGTAGTTTCTCCACAAGGCAATTGCACCAAGTTGAGCAAAGCCGTATTCAATATAATAAAACGGAACTTCAAAAATATGAAGTTGCCGGTGCCATTCATAGGCTTTGCCTTCATCCAGGCCTGACCAATCGATCACTCCACTATCGAATTCTGCCGAACAACGAAGCCAGGCTTCTTTGCGCTGCTCCCTGGAATGAGAAGGATTTTCATAAATCCAGTGCTGAAATTTATCGATGAGTGCAATCCATGGGAGCGAGCGCACTACTTTGCCCATTTGCTCCAACTTGGCGCGCTTCAGATCAGCGGGATTATCGAAAAAAGCATCCCAGTGCTCCATGCTGATCAGTTCCATGCCCATGGAAGCAAGTTCAGCCACTTCCGAAGGCACATCTTTATTGGCTGTAAGCGCCAGGTCGCGGGAAAGAAATGAATGTACCGCATGACCACCTTCATGCACCATGGTGACAAGATCACGAACGGAGCAAACTGAGTTCATGAAAATATAAGGAACACCTGTTTCAGCAAGCGGATAGTTATAACCTCCGGGCGCTTTGCCTTTCCTGGATCCAAGATCGAAATGACCCATTTCGTTCATGATCCTGATATAACTCCCAAACTGCGGGTCTACTTTATTGAAACAGGCTATTGTTTTCTGAATCAGATCATTTTCATCTGAGAATGGTTTGAGGGGAGCAAGACCTGTGACGTCAACTTCCGTATCCCAGGGCCGCAAGGTTTTCAATTGAAGAGCTTCCTTTCGGCGCAGATCAAAGTATTTCACCACGGGTACCACTTCATCCGCTATCGCCTTGTGAAAATCAAAGCAATCAGAGGGAGTATAGTCGAAGCGGCCCATCGCAGGGAATGAATAATCCCTGAAATTTTTAAATCCTGCATTAACAGCTACTTTGTGGCGGAGCTTCAGCAAACGGTCAAAAGATTCTTCCAGTTCAGTTTTGCTCGCCAGACGCACCTTCCTCATTTCGAGGAAAGCCTCTTCACGTAATTTCCTGTCAGTACTTTTCATGAGAGTACCTGCCTGTTGCAAAGTCATTTCTTCTCCCTGAAGCTTTACCATCATGGCACCCAGTATTTTGCCATATTCCTGCGACTGAACTTCTATTTCCGTCTGAAGAGGAATATTTTCTTCCCGATAGAGCGCAAGCTCCTGTCTGACTGAACGGAGAAAAATTCCGTAATAGTCCGGAGCAAGCTGGTTGCAATAGGGTGACTGTATCAGTTTTTTGTGGAAATCGTTGAAAAAAGGCGCAGCCTTAGGAGCTATTTCCGAAGCAAAATAATTAAAAGCTTCTTCATACCCGGTGTTTGCAGTATCACCTGTCATACGGATATAACGCCAGGCCTGAGATTCCTGGTAGACAGCTTCAAGCTCACTCAGATCAGCAAGCCATTTTTCAAGATCGTACAGATTATTAATCGCCCGATCTCTCAGCAGTACAAAACAGGGTTCCAGTTCAGCCCAGGTTGATATCCTGAACTCGGGTGTAAGAAAACTCCGGACCCTTGTTACAGGTATAATAACTTCTTGATTCAAACTCATGAATGGACCGGATAAAAAGACCGAGAAAAGTATTAGGCTGCTCCTGATTTACGGGCCGTAACAATTTTAACTTTTGGAGCATCTGTTTTCATTATTTTCTTCGAGCCTGCAGCGGCAGCTTTGTTCTTCTGAACAGCTTTTTGCTTGTCTGCTTCAGCACCGGCTTTTGGAATCTCAGTGTGTTCTGCTTCGTCAGCTTTGGGCTCTTTAGTCAGCAAATCTGTTTTCTGAAGGAGGTTGTACCAGTTAATGAGTTTGCGCACATCAGAGGTATGAACGCGCTCTTTGTCGTATTCTGGTAATACTGCGGCAAAATATTTCAGCAGTTCTGCATCAGATGTTTTGGGATCCGGGGCAGGACCTCCTTTTTCTTTCGCAAATACTTTAGCAAGCACATCTTTGAGCGGAAGGTCCTCTCCAGTTGTGTAAATGCTGATATCATCCAAAGCACTGATCCGGCTTGTTGAATAAGCTGGAAAACGCTTTTTATCTGCAAGTGATTCTACGATCACACCGTTCTTTGTTTGTGCAATTACTTTATGTAATCCGGCAACGCCTGAAATTGAAATTACTCCGCTTAAGTCCATGGTCTTTTTTTTAGGTAGGGCAAAAATACACATTACATCCCGTAAGAAAAAAGAAAAACAGGCAGAAAATTCGCCTGTTTCCTTTTAACAGGGCTTTTCTATTTGGTCACTACAATTTTTTTACTCAAAAATCCCTTTGGTGAAACCAGTTTGCACACATAAATGCCATCTGCCATCCCGGAAACATCCAGGGTAAAATGGTGTATGCCGGCCCGAAGCTCACCATTACTGATCACAGCCACCTTTCGGCCACTCATATCAAAAACGCTGAGGTCGGCATTCATATCTTCCTTCGTGGCAATATCAATACTGGTCGTTGAATGAGCAGGGTTAGGATAAGCGACCACCACAGCAAAATGTGAGGATTCTTCCTTTATACCGGACAAAATTCCATCAAACAAAATCTGCGCATTAACCGCGCTGGCCTGTAAATCGGTCAGACTGTCGCCGCCAATCAGAGCGAAAGCCACCTGTATGGAGTCACCGGGAGCTATTGTAAAAGGTCCGCTGCTGGTTACATCAATCACATCATTCCCATTGGGTGCGGCTCCTGCGTCCGGCCTGTTGGTAGACAAAGTCGTGTATTTATCGGCATCCGAAAACCCGGATGAGACATCCACTCCTCCACCTCCACCGGCAAGATTGTCGATCGCATAATGCACAACCTGTGCTGTGTGTGAAAGCAGTTTGGTTCCTGCATACAACCCGCCTGCACCTGTATACCAGGCATAACCCATGCGGTTGGTGGCATCA
>DASYGQ010000332.1:0-11461 GCA_035999585.1 Bacteroidia bacterium
CGTCAGGATTGATGATTAATTCGGAATCTGCAATTTGATTATTCATAGCCGGCTTTTAGATTATTCTTTGATTTGAGTGTGAGATACGTTATTATTGTATTTGTTACCTCTGAAATTTGAATAAAGATAACAAAAGTTTAAATTTCTTGAGAAATTACGAAGGTTGTTCCCGAAAGGATGAACGACAAATCCAGTTAGAACGGATCTGAAGGATCAATTGAAGATGATTTTATGGCGAAGCTAAACTCAAAAAAGGTTCTCATTGCTATTGATTTTGGTGAACAATCCCTGATTGCCATGGCGCAGGGAATAAATTTATCCAAAGTCATTGGCGCAGAAGTAACCCTTCTTCATGTAATTGAAGACGGGGGGATGCTTGGAAAAAATCTAAAAACCTCCGAGTACGAAAAAGTCAGAAAAGAGGTGGATGCATTGCTCAATGAACAAATCCATTTACTGGAAGAAAAGCATAAAGACATTCAGGTTTCGGCATTGGTTGCACGCGGTCGTGTGTATGAAAAGATTATTGAGATTGCTGAAATGATCCAGGCTGAGTTCATCGTCATGGGGTGTAAAGGGACGGGCGGACTCAAACGCAAATTTATTGGATCGAATGCTTTGCAGGTAGTCCGCGCTTCGCACTGTCCGGTACTCACCATCAAAGGAAAACATCATCATGCGGGCTGTAAAAATATTGTGCTGCCGCTTGATCTGACAAAAGAAACACGTGAAAAAGTGGGGCGGGCTATCGAGTTTGCCCGGTTATACAAGTCTGCCGTAAGAGTGCTCTCGGTTATATTTACAAAAGATGAGTTTATTGTAAACCGCCTGACGAGACAGCTTGCTCAGGTGAAAGCATACCTTGAGAAAGCGGGAATTGAATGCAGCGCCGAAATTGTGAAAGGCATTAAAGGAGAAGAAAACCTGGCTCAATGTATTGTTGATTACTCTTCCAAAGTAGACGGAGACCTGCTTCTGATCATGACGCAGCAGGAAGTTGATTTCACCGACTATTTTATCGGGTCTTCGGCTCAGGAAATTATTTTACGCGCTGAAATGCCTGTTTTAAGCATTATACCCGGTTCTGAAAAGAACAGAGTACCTTTGAAGCCTTCAAAATCATGATATAAATCATTATCCGTCACAAACACATCATTTACCTTTATCCACGAATCTTAAAATCCATACTACGATGAAAAAATTCAACATTAGCCGTATTCTTATCCCTACCGATTTTTCGGAAACAGGTATGCTTGCCATTGAGCATGGCGCCTATATGGCACGGCTTTTTGCAGCTGAGCTTCATTTATTGCATGTTATCGAAGTAAATGAGTACGCATATGATATTCCTGAACCGGTTTTGCGCCTCACAAAGCTTGATAATCTTCAGGAGATTGTAGGGAAAAAAATGGAAGAAGTAGTACAGAATATACAGAAAGAATATGGACTGAAGGCTATCACTCTCAGCAGCACCGGTCGGATTGCAACCGAAATCGTCAATTATGCGGATGAGAAAAAAATAGATGTAATTGTCATGGGAACCCATGGAGCCAGCGGTTTTGAAGAATTTTTCATGGGAAGCAATGCGCATAAAGTCGTTAACAGAGCCAACTGCCCGGTTATCAGTGTTCAGACACATGCCAAAGCCCTTGGATTCAATAATATTGTGCTTCCTATTGATAATACCCTTCACTCCCGTCAGAAAGTCGATTATGCGATCGAGCTGGCTAAACATTATAAGTCGACGATTCATATTCTTGGTCTCCTCGAATCTCATGAAGATAATGATGAAGGTAAATTCAATATCAAGGTTGATTCAGTGGTGGCCGCTGTTCATAAAGCCGGCATTCCGAATACACGAAAAATTGTGGAAGGCAGTAACCTGGCTGTATCTGCAATGGACTATTCCAAATCCATCAATGCCGACCTGATTGTGATTATGACCGACCACGAATCTGCACTGACAGGAATCTTCATCGGATCTCTGGCCAAGCAGATTGTCAATCATTCGCGCATCCCTGTCATGAGCATCAAGCCTGAAGAGGGTGCCGCCAGTTCTTACAACCCAAGCGGAAGTCCAAGTCTGAATAACTAAGCCTTCCCTTTCATAAAGTTTTATCAAAGAAAAAAGGATTACTGACCGGTAATCCTTTTTTCTTTGATAAAATTTTACAGTTTTTATTTCATAACGCTTCCAAATACTTTCTTCAGCAGGTCAGTAACCTGGGCGGCAGGGTTTTTCCTTATTTTCAGTTCTTCATCCTGTACCAGTGTAAAGAGCCCTTCAAGACCCTTTTTGGTAACGTAGTCAGTCAGGTCAGGATTTTGTCTTTCGACGAAAGGGATGCGGTTATAAGTGGTCACAATAGGTTTCCAGGATTTTGTCAGTTCAACCTTATCGATAGCCGCCTGAACGATCGGTTTGAATTTTTCCATCAGCTCTCCTGTAGTCTTGTTTTTTAGATACTGGGTAGCTGCATTATCGGCTCCTTTCAGAATACTGAAGCCATCGCTCACACTCATGGAAGTAATTGCCTGAATAAATATCGGCGCTGCCTGTTTCGACGCCTCTTCAGCGGCTCTGTTCAGATTTATCTCAAATTTATCGACCTGCTCTTTCATGCCGAGCTCCAAAGCTTTCTCCTTTACTTTTTGAGCTTCGGGAGGAAAGGGGATCGTGATCTTGGGGTTCTTGTAAAAGCCATCAAGCTGGGAAGCTGAAGCTGTCGAATTATTCGTTCCAACCTGAAGCGCTTCTTTAAGCCCCTTCACGACCTCTTCATTTGTGAGCGGGGTGGATGATTTATCTCCTCCTGCTTTTTTAATCGCTTCTTTGCCTTCCTGTTCAAGCTTTCCCAGGTTTAATTGAGCCGAAGATTTACAGCTGCATAGGGCTGCAAGTCCTAAAATGAGCATTCCTTTTTTCATGGATGGATTTTATTTATGGGGCAAAGTACAAATATTCTGCCAAAGATAAACGGATGGGAAGGTGACCCCGGAAGCAGGTTCATGAACAAGCGTTACATTTGCCTTAAATTCGTTCAAATGCTTGCAGAAATCATTACCATCGGAGATGAGATACTCATCGGGCAGATTGTAGACACCAATTCAGCCTGGATGGCTGCCGAACTGAATGGCATCGGAATCTTTGTCAAACAAATAACTTCTGTTTCTGATGATAAGGAACATATCCTCAAAGCTCTGGATGAAGCCATCCAAAGGGCAGACATCATTCTCATTACCGGCGGGCTGGGCCCAACCAAAGATGATATCACCAAAAATACCCTGTGTTCATACTTTGGTGCAAAACTGATCTTCAGTCCTGAGGTTTACAAAGACGTTGAGCAGGTATTTGCCCGTTATGGCAAGCCGGTAACCCCGGTGAACCGAAAGCAGGCTGAAATACCTGAAAACTGTATCCCGCTCCATAATCTCAATGGCACTGCTCCGGGCATGTGGTTTGAAAAGGAAGGGAAGGTCTTTGTTTCCATGCCAGGAGTTCCTTATGAAATGAAAGGAATCATGAAAACGGAAGTGCTCCCGAGACTTAGCAGGAAATTCAAATTGCCACATATTCTTCATCGTACCATTCTTACTCAGGGGATCGGTGAATCTCATTTGTCAGAAATCATTGAGAAATGGGAGGATAGCCTGGCTTCTTCCCATATTAAGCTGGCTTATCTTCCTTCACCGAACCAGGTACGCCTGCGGATGACAACGTCGGGGCCTGATGAAAAACTGCTGGAAGAAAATATTCGACGGAAAGAAGAAGAGCTGAATGTCCTTATTGGCGAGCATATATACGGTTCAGAAAATGAAAATCTGGCTGAGGTGCTGGGCAAAATACTGCGAAAAAGGAAAGAAAAACTGGGCGTGGCTGAAAGCTGTACAGGAGGATATATTTCTCATCTGATAACCAGTGTGCCGGGTTGTTCTGATTATTATGAAGGTTCCATTGTCACCTATTCGTATGAACAGAAAGAGAAATGGTTGGGGGTAAGTAAGGAATCACTTTCGAGGTTCGGGGCTGTCAGTCAGGAAGTGGTTGAGGAAATGGCAGCCGGTGCAATCCGGACGCTAAACGTCGATCATGCAATCGCTGTTTCTGGGATTGCCGGTCCTCAGGGCGGCACTCCCGGGAAACCGGTAGGTACAGTCTGGATAGCCGTTGCTTCAGGAGGGAAGATCCGGTCTCAGAAATTTCTTTTTGGAGACAACCGCGAACGAAATATTATTAAGTCAGCCGATGCGGCTTTGAATATGCTTCGGAAAATCCTGAGCTGATTGCTCCCGAAAAAGAATAGCCCTGCCTAAAACCTGTATATTTGTTCTATTCAAAGAAACAGAATGCCCGGAGAAAATAAGCATCATGAGCCTTTCATTATGGTTTGCGTTACCCTGCTTGTTTTGCTGTTTCTCTCCCTGACTGAAAACCGGTTTCAGATCGGCTCTGTTAAAACCCGGAAAGTAAATATCCTGAGTGAGATCATACAAAAAGCTCAGATCGAAAAAGCCTGCTTCGTCGATCTGAAAGTCCATCCCGACACAGCATTGCTTCGTCATTCTTTTGCTGTAAATCCCGAAATGAAAAAGGAGTACCCTGGAATTGTTCAGTTTGGTACTGACAGCTCCGGTGGTTTGGTGCGTTTTTTTTCGGCCCTCTCTGGCCTTGGTAAAACAAGAAAAAAAGTGCGGGTGGCTTATTTCGGCGATTCCATGATAGAAGGCGATCTCATCACGCAGGATGTCCGAGACCACCTTCAAAGCCGTTTCGGAGGAGATGGAGTGGGCTTTATGCCGGTGACAAGTATTGTGGCCGGTTTTCGCCAAAGCATCATTCATGCCTTTTCCGATAACTGGAAAGACTACAACCTGCTCGATGATGTATCTTCCGAGCATGGCTTGGGCATCACAGGACATACCTTTGTTCCTTCTTTGACCGAAGCCGACAGCAGCCAGGCAACTGCCAGCTGGGTGCGGTTTGCTCCGGTAGGGCGCAGGCATCTGAACCGGTTTCCGAATGTCTATCTGTTTTACGGCAGGTCTGATGCTCAGAATGCGATTCTTTTTCATAACGACAAGACCATTCCTCTGGAAGGAAATGCTGCCGTGAATCAACTGCAGTTAAACCCCAAGCCGTTTTCAGGATTTACCGCCACTTTTCAGGTGCATTCCAGGCTTAATGTATACGGTTTCTCCATGGAAAGTGACAGTGGCCTTGTGCTGGATAATTTTTCCTTCCGTGGCAATTCCGGCATGCCCCTTACGAAGATGCCTTTTTCTGTGCTTTCCGGATTGAATAAATATCTGCAGTATGACCTCATCATTCTTCAATACGGCGTGAATGTTGTTAATTCCACTGTCACCGATTTTTCCTGGTACGAAAAAGGAATGGTTGACGTGGTCAGGCATTTGCAAAATTGTTTCCCCGGAGCCAGCATCCTGGTCATAGGAGCAGGTGATAAATCCACCCGCCTGGAAGGAAAGTATGAAACCGATCCGTCTATCCCGGCAGTTGTAGCGGCTCAGCGAAGAGTGGCCGAAATCACACATACCGCTTTCTGGAATTTTTATGAAGCCATGGGTGGAGAAGGAGCCATGGTTAAATGGGTGACGGGGGATACCGTTTACGCCAATTCAGATTATACCCATTTCAATTACCGTGGAGCCAACAGAGTTGGTACACTCTTATATAATTATCTCATCAGTGAATATCAGAAAAGCCATAAAGCCGGTTAGGCCTGTTTTTACATTGCTTCTGTTGGCGTTTACAAGAGCTTTGATGGCTCAGGTACCCGACATAGATTCCATGGTTAACCGCTATCCCTTTATCCGACCGGATCTTAGCATTTTCCATAACGACAGTTCCTCGCTCTCATCTTTTTATAAGAAACTGGAGGACCTTAAAGCCGGTAAGAGAGATCGGGTCAATGTGGTGCATATTGGCGATTCACATCTCCAGGCTGATTTCTTTTCCGGAACAGTCCGCCAGTTGCTCCAGATTGAATTCGGAAATGCTGGGCGTGGTTTCGTATTTCCTTACCGTGTGGCCCGGTCAAATGAGCCGGCCAGCTATAAAACATCGAGTAATGTGAAATGGGAAAGCAAAAGAAATGTATTTCCCGATCAAAGTCTTCCCATTGGAATCGGCGGATTCACCATTGAAACAAAAGATACGAATGCAACCCTTTCTCTGCTTGTCAAAGATCAGGGGGCTCTCGATTACAGCTTTAATAAATTCACTCTGTTTCACGACAAAGGCAGAGGCAGCTTCGGCTATGCGGTGTGTGATGATTTCAATTGTAAGATAGGGCAAATTGATTCAAAGAAAGCAACCCAGAACCCTTACGTTTCCATTCAGGAGTTTAATACCCCTATGCATCAGATGATGATCAGTTGCAACGAGGGAGACTCTTGCGGATATTCACGTATATACGGCATGCTTCTGGAGAATGGCAAGCCTGGTATTTTATACAGCATGATTGGGGTAAACGGGGCTGAGTACAAGCACTACAACCTCAGCGTTCATTTTCAGGAGCAGTTGAGCTACCTGGAACCGGATTTGATTATTATTTCGCTGGGAACAAACGAAGGGTTCAGTGGTGCATTTGATAAAAGTGAATTTATCCGAAACATGGATACCCTTGTCAGCGGTGTCCGGAGCCGAAATCCCAAAGCCGAGATCCTGCTGACAACCCCAGGCGATTCGTTTAAGAAATCTAAAAAGGGCCGGGTTAAAAACCCGAATATGACTCAGGTGAGAAATGCAATTGTCGATTATGCAGAAGGCCATGGTTGTGCCTGGTGGGATCTCTATGAGATCATGGGAGGCTATGGTTCCATGGCCAAATGGTATGCGGCACATATTTCTTCAAAAGACCGGGTTCATTTCAGCGGACAGGGTTATGTCATGCAGGGGGGGCTTTTTTACAAAGCTCTCATGAAAGGTTATACCAGATATAAAAAGTAATCCTAAAACCCAGGCCCGGTGTTACATATTGATTTCCATAAACTCATCGCATCACTGGCTTACAATCCCAAGGATCCGCTTTTGTTCAATAGTGGCTTTTTCCTATTTTTTTTCTGCACCTTTTTGTTTTTCTACCAGTTTGTCTACCGCCGTAAGCTTACCCGGGTGGTTCTGTTCACTATTTTTTCCATGTATTTCTTTTACAAAGCCTGCGGCTTTTATTTTCTGTTCATTATCCTTTCGGCTATTGTCGATTTCAATTTGTCGAACTGGATTGACCGCGCCCCGACCCAGGCCCGAAGAAAAACGTTGTTGGTTATCAGTATTTGTATTAATCTGGGCCTTCTTTTCTATTTCAAATACACCGACTTTTTTATTGGTATTGCCAATGATATAAGCGGAGGCAATATTCAGCCCCTGCATCTGATTCTGCCTATTGGAATTTCGTTTTATACGTTTGAAAACCTTAGTTATACAATAGATGTGTATAGGAGGCAGTTCAAGCCGGTGAAAAGCTTTTGGGACTATTGTTTCTTTCTTTCCTTTTTTCCCAAGCTGGTGATGGGACCTATCGTCAGGGCTTCCGATTTTGTTCCGCAGATCCGGCGTGACCTGAGGGTGAGCAGGGAAGATGTGGCTGCCGGTCTCTACCTGATTGCCGGAGGGTTGTTTAAAAAACTGGTTATTTCCGATTATATATACGTGAATTACGTGGATTACATCTTCAGTGATCCGGCCCGTCACAGTGGAATAGAATGCCTCCTGGGTGTTTATGGATATGCACTCGTTATTTATTGCGACTTTTCCGGATACAGCGATATGGCCATAGGCATGGCACGCTGGATGGGTTTCAGCATACCTGCAAATTTTGACTCGCCTTATCAGAGCAGCAGCATTACCGAGTTCTGGCGCCGCTGGCACATCTCATTGTCGTCCTGGCTAAGGGATTACCTGTATATCCCGCTCGGCGGAAACCGGAAAGGAAAGCTCAGGCAATACCTTAACCTGTTTGCCACGATGCTCCTGGGTGGTTTGTGGCACGGTGCGAGTTGGAATTTTATACTGTGGGGTGGTCTTCATGGAATGGCCCTGGCTTTGGATAAAATGCGCATGGAGCTGTTCGGCAAAGTGAAAAAGGCCCGTTCCGCTGCTTTTCTTTTCTTCCAGAAAGGTCTGGGGATCATACTTACCTTTCATTTTGTATGCTTTTGCTGGATATTTTTCAAAGCCGGGACTTTTACCAAGGCAGAGATCATGTTGCACCAGATCTTCCTCAATTTTAACGGTCAGGCAATTCTTCCCCTGTTTCAAAACTACAGGATCGTATTTGGAGTCATGTTGCTCGGTTATCTGCTCCATTTCATGCCCGGGCGCTGGGAGGGAGGAATACGTCGTTTTCTGGAGTCCATTACGCTGGCAGGAAGAATAGCGGTGCTGGTGGCACTGGTCTGGCTGGTGATACAGGTAAAGACCGCAGAGGCGGTTATGCCGATATACCTGCAGTTTTGACGGTGGTTCAGGCCGCCTTTCGGTTCCTGAAACCCTAAAAACAAAGAATTCCTGATATTTTTATTAATTTCTTGGTCATCCGGATTAAAATTCGTTTATTTGCAGCCCGAATTGAAGAAATAAGGATTTTTATAAAAAAATTACCATGTCGAAAATCTGTGAATTAACCGGAAAAAAAGCCATCACTGGCCACCACGTTTCTTTTTCTAACCACAAGACCAAGCGTAAGTTCAACGTGAATCTGAAGGTGAAAACTTTTTTTGTGCCTGAAACCGGTGAAACCATTACTTTGAAAGTATCCACTTCAGCTATGCGTACTGTTACCAAAAATGGTATCTATGCCTGCCTGAAAGAAGCCCGTGAAAAAGGCTATACCAAGAAATAAGAAAAACAAAAATATTGAAAACGTTGCTGCGCTTGCGTAGCGACGTTTTTCTTTATCGGCCATGCCCATCAGATGCCTGTTTCTTTTTTCCTTTATTCTGCTGAGCTTCGGAAGTATTGCCCAGCCGGATAAGTTCCCCTATGATACTGATTTGCTCAGTAAAGAATTCCATGCCGCCCGTCGGGAGGCCTTGCGGTCGTTGATGCCCGACAGCACGGTGGCTGTGTTTTTTTCAAATCCGGAAAGAAACCGTTCCAACGATGTAGCCTTTCAATACAGCCAGGATCCTGATTTCTACTACCTGAGCGGGTATCCGGAGCCCAATGCGATGCTTCTTATTTTTAAGGAGAAAATCCAGGTTGACAGCTTTTACACGAATGAATTGATTTTTGTTCAGGAGAGAAACCCTTTCCGCGAGAGTTGGACGGGCAGGAGATTGGGTACAGAGGGGGTGAAAACCATACTCGGGTTCCAATACCCCCTTGAAAACAGCCGGTATGCCGATCTTCCCGTGGAATACAAACGTTTCCGGAAAATCTACTATACTGAACCCAAAGATGACTTCAGGGATGATAAAAATGACAAGGGTGACCTGTTCAGTTTAGTCAAGCACTTTCGTTCTGCTACAGAGAAGTTGAAAAGCAAGGATACCTATCTTCTTCATGACTTTATGGCTCATTTGCGTGAGGTAAAGACCCCCGAAGAGATGGTGCTGCTCCGGAAAGCGATCCGGATTTCCTGCGAATCACATCTTGAACTGATGAAGGCCCTGGATAGCTCCATGACCGAATACCAGGCCCAGGCAATGATTGAATACGGTTTTAAGGTGAGGGGCTCGGAGTATCCCGGCTATCCAAGTATTGTTGGTTCAGGAGAAAACAGCTGCATCCTTCACTACATTGAAAACCGAAGACCTTTCCGTAAGGATGATGTCCTTGTTCTCGATGCCGGAGCCGAATACCATGGCTATACAGCCGATATCACGCGTTCTTTGCCAGTAAAAGGCCGTTTCAGTCCTGAACAAAAGATTATATACGATATCGTTTATGAGGCGCAGACCGCAGGTATCAATGCCTGTCTGAAAGGAAATGAATTCCGTGCACCCCACAAGGCAGCCTTTGAAGTAATCGGGCGAAGGCTGAAAGAACTCGGCATCATTCAGAATGAAAAGGACGCCACCCGGTATTTTTTTCATGGAACATCCCATTACCTGGGTCTTGATGTGCACGATGCCGGACTTTATGCGAAACTTCAACCTTTTAATGTAATAACTGTCGAACCAGGCATTTATATACCTGAAGGCTCGCCTTGTGACCCCAAATGGTGGGATATTGGCATCCGGATCGAAGATGATATTCTGATAACCGAAGGCGCTCCGGAGAACCTCAGTGCCAATTTACCCAGAAGCTCGGGGGAAGTGGAAAAGAAGATGAGGGAAAAAAGCTTCTTTGTTGTGCCCCCAAAGGAAAAATAAGCCTCATTTTTTGTTGGGAATCAAAAAAAATGTACATTTGCAACCCGTTTTATGCGGAGGTACTGGCTGAAACAGAATAGATATCAGATAAAAACAGTACAATTATACAGATCAAATACGACCCGTCATGGCAAAGAAAGGCAGCAGAATTCAGGTAATTATGGAATGTACCGAACACAAGGAAAGCGGTAAACCCGGAACATCCAGGTACATCACCACCAAAAATAAAAAGAACGATCCTGACCGGATGGAGTTGAAAAAATACAACCCTATCCTGAAAAAAATGACCGTTCACAAAGAAATTAAATAATTGATTTACGCCACCAGACAGGCTAAAACATAGATACTAAAACCAAATAAGATGGCAAAGAAAGTAGTTGCAACACTCAAGACAGGTGAAGGAAGACAATTCACCCGTGTAATTAAAATGGTGAAATCGCCCAAGACAGGTTCTTATTTCTTCAAAGAAGAAGTGGTGCACAACGACCATGTAAAGGATTTTCTGGCTTCTAAATAAGCCGGTTTACCTTGAAATAATAAAAGGCTTCTCTGAACAAGAGGAGCCTTTTGCTTAAAAAGACATCGGTCGTGCTTCGTTTCATCAAGAAGACACGCCATCAAATTTTTTTTTAATTTTCTCCGTTATCCATGGGCATTTTCAGTTTTTTCACGAAAGACAAGAAAGAAAAACTCAACCAGGGCATTTTCATTACCCGTAAGAGTTTTTTTTCCAAGCTGGCGAATGCCATTCTTGGAAAAGCCACGGTCGACCAGGAAGTTTTGTCCAACCTGGAAGAAATCCTGATCAGCGCCGATGTCGGCGTAGACACAACCTTACGAATCATAGATCGCATTCAGAAACGTGTTGAAAAACAACGCAAGGTGGAAACCTCCGAGCTGAATGGTATCCTGAAAGAGGAGATATCCTCTCTGCTTGTTGAGAGCGGAAACACCGACTCGGTTGAATTCTCTGTTCCGGAAGGAAAAAAACCATATGTCATCATGGTTGTTGGTGTGAACGGAGTAGGGAAGACCACCACGATCGGAAAGCTAAGTTATCAGTTCAAAAAATCAGGCAAGAGTGTGATGCTGGGTGCCGCCGACACATTCCGGGCTGCTGCAG
>DASYGQ010000382.1:0-2989 GCA_035999585.1 Bacteroidia bacterium
AAAATCCGACAATACAGAATATCTTCCTCCAAGGTCCGGTTGATTGAGAAACACTTTTCTGAACTTATATTGGGCAGCTATTTTTACCAAAGGAGTTCCGTCATCTGTGATGGCAACGAAATTGTTTCCGGGTTTGTCGGCCTTTTGCTTTTCCAGTTCACTGTAGAAATAATGAAAAAAGCTCAGTGTCTCTTCCGTGTTCCCTGATTTGCTTGCGACAATAAAAAGAGCCTTTCCGAGGTTTATTTTTTTCTCCAGCTCAAGTATAGCGGCTGGATCAGTATTGTCTAATACCAATAACTGCGGATAACCCGCTGTTGAGCCAAAAGTCATACGGGCTACTTCAGAGCACAGGCTGCTTCCTCCCATTCCGAGAAGTACGGCATGCGTATAGCCCTCCTTTTTGATAGTGGCTGCAAATGAAACGAGGGCTTCCGATTGTTTTTCAAAGTGATCAGGTATTGACAACCACCCCAGGCGTTCGCTGATTTCTTTGACTTGCCGGGGGTCCTTTTTCCACAGGGATGGATCTTTGGAAAAAAGGAGCGAGGGTATTTGTTTTTTATCCATGGAGGCACAAGCAGCCTTCAATTCCGTGTCGAGTTTGCCACAACTGATTTGAATCGAAGATGATATGCTTTCCATAATTATTTTTCTTTTGGTGTCAGGATTGAGGCGGAGGAGATTATTGTATCTGTAAATTCCGAATTCTTTCGTTTTTACACTGCTGACTTGCGAAAGCCATGCAGAGAGAAAATGCTGAGGTTGGAATAATACGTAAGTTCGGTTCGGAACTCTTTTTTGAAGTACCTCCGCAGATTTTATTTTGTGTCAGATTATACGCGAGTAACTCTCGTGATACTTTGATAAATCAAAAAAACATTCATGAATATTTACTTACGAATGCAAGATTCAGGAAACGCCTGACAATTGTATCAGTGCTTGGAAAGACCAGACATGAAAAATATTTTCAATTTAAGATCCTGATCCTTTTCCAGAAAGCGCTTTCTCTGTTCATATTCATGAATGCTTATTTCTCCATTGGATAACCTGCGTTGCAAAATATCAAATGGATTGTTTTTCGCGTTCTTTCTGGAGATCGGAACGAAGAAATAAAAGAATGCTAGAAGGAAAACGGACCAGATTACCCACCAAATAAGATCCATGCCGAAAAAATGATAGTTGTAGTACATGATTTATAAAATTTATTCTGTTTATTTCAATAATTTAAGACAATCAGATGATTGGTTGTTACATCAGGGCTTAGCAATAGACCAAGCCATTTTTAACTACGAATAAAAATAGCTCCGTTTAAGGCATATGCCCTGTTAAATTCGGTGAAGTGCACCTTTTTTTAGCCAGGGAGGTAAAATGAGCCTTTGGACGTATTGTGCAGAACGGAGGGGATTTAGCAAATGCCGGGATGGGGTTTTATTCCATTTACGAATGCTTAGCTTTGTCTGTCAAACATGAATGAATATGTCACATTTAATAACGCCATCAATTCTGTCAGCCGATTTTGGAAACCTTCAGGATGTTTGCGAAATGATAAACGGAAGCGATGCGGATGGATTTCATCTCGATGTGATGGATGGGGTGTTTGTTCCGAATATTTCATTCGGATTTCCTGTTATTAAAGCCATTCAACGGCATGCGAAAAAACCGCTTGATGTTCACCTCATGATTGTTTCCCCGGATCGCTATCTGGAACAGTTTCGGGACGCAGGGGCTTCAGTTTTGACGGTGCATTTGGAGACTTGTGTGCATTTGCACCGTACCATCGGAGAAATTAAAAAATTGGGCATGAAAGCCTGTGTTGCAATTAATCCTCATACGCCGGTATCGCTTTTGACAGATGTGATCGCAGATCTGGATGCTGTTTGTGTAATGAGTGTTAATCCCGGTTTTGGGGGACAATTATTTATTGAAAACACATACAAAAAGGTGCAAGGGCTCAGAAGTCTTATTCGTACTGAAAAGTCAAATGCATCTATCAAAGTAGATGGCGGTATAGACCTTGCTAATTATTTAAAACTGATAGATTCCGGAGCCCGGATTCTTGTGGCCGGGACATCTGTATTTGGAACAAAAGACCCGCGTCAGGCAATAACTGAGCTTAAGAAAAACTCAAAGATTTAGCATTGTAATCTTGCCTGCTTTTTTTAACTATCTGATACTGGTATATATGCCCGATTTGTTTATGATGCGTCATGGCGAAAGCGCCTATAATCTGGAGAACCGTTTCACGGGGCTGGTGGATGTTCCCCTGAGCAAAAGAGGTATTGAAGAAGGAGAGGCCGCTGCAGTAAAATTGAAACCATATAAGATTGATGTCGCCTATACTTCAAAACTAAAGAGAGCGATTGATACGCTCCGGATTATTCTGAATGCCAGAACCAACGCTGTTCCGGAATTTGAAAATGCAGCTTTGAATGAAAGAAACTACGGCGATTTGCAGGGATTAAATAAAGCAGAAGTAGCCAAACAGTACGGAGACAAGCAGGCATTGATATGGAGAAGAAGTTACAATACTGCACCTCCCGGCGGGGAAAGCCTCAAAGATACAGCCGGCCGCGTTGTTCCTTATTTTAAGACAGTAATCAGTCAGGACCTGAAAAAGGGTCGGAATGTATTGATTGTAGCCCACGGAAACAGTCTGCGGGCACTTTTCAAGGAGTTGGATACAATAAGCGATGATGATATTGCACACCTGAATCTGGAGACAGGCAAAATTTACTTATACCGGCTTGACTCTGATTTGAAGATTATTTCCAGAGAAATACTGTAAAAATGGGTTTGTAAATGTGGATAGCTGATTTGTATTGCCAACCCAAACATATCATAGAAAAAATAAAACCCCGGATGATTTTGTCCGGGGTTATTTTTTATTTCACTCGAAAATTAAAAGAGGGTATTTACTGGACATTCAGCTTCACCGTACTTACCTGTTCACCTGCAATCATCTCAAGGAAATAGATTCCCTTCGCGA
>DASYGQ010000393.1:0-4593 GCA_035999585.1 Bacteroidia bacterium
TAAAGAGTAAAAGAAGAACCAGGCATTCTCTCACGCCCTTACTCAAGCAAATCAGCTTGGTATTGCGATTGAAGGGCTGCTCTGGCTCCTCTCTTTCTAATCTAACTAAATTAATAATTCACAAACATATGAGGGATTGAGCCTTTGTCTGAGCTCTTTTGCAGCTTCGAGGTCCGGAAAGAAGCAATTATTAATATGTTTATTGCAATTTCAATAATGATACGGAACTGCAAAAAGCGAGTGGCGAAAGCCCGACCCTGAAGCATAGCGCGTAGCGCAAGCTTCAGGGTCACGCCCAAATCATCCTACAATTTATCATTCAACAAAGCCGTCAACCGTTCCGCCATCTGATTGTGATACCGCTTCGCCCTGTAGCTCCCCACCCACCGGATTCCACGAATGGCATTGGTCAGAAAGATCTCATCGGAATTCAGCATCACATTCATGGCCATGGTCACTTCATACACCGCAATACGGTTCTCCTTGGCAATATTGATGATTTCGCTGCGCATGATACCATCCAGACAGCCTTCCGCCACCGGAGCGGTATAAAGCACACCGTTTTTAACAGCAAACAGGTTGGAGCTGATGGCTTCAGTGATGTTGAATCGCTCGTTGAGTAAAATACAATCATCCAGTTTGTTTTCCACTTTAAAAATGCCGGCCATCACATATACCAGTGCATTGTTTGATTTGATGCAGGACATACGGTTCAGTGGTTTTTTGAACTCGTTGTATAAATCAACTACCAGTCCCACATCATTGAGCGTATACTTGTTGAAGTCGAACGGGGCGGCTTCAAGAAGGTAGGATACCTTATTGCTTTCCGGTTCGTAAAGAGCTCCTTCATTCCTGAAAATGGTCAGTCTTACACGGCCGCCAAAGGTGATTTGATTTTTTTGGAGAAGCTCATTGATTTTATTTTCAAAAAAGACAGCCGTGTAATCAGCTGGTATTTCCATCTTGAGCAGTTGCATGGAACTCAGAAGCCGCGAAAGGTGATGTTCCAGGAATCTGATTTTGCCTTCAGCCACACGCATGGTTTCAAACAGTCCATCGCCATAACGGAATGCCCTGTTGTTGAAATAAATGATGGGCTCCGACTCGGGGTGCAGCTTGCCATTGAGATTGATGAACAGGTCAGCCATGGGTCATTGGTTTAAGGGTGATTGAACAATTTTTTCAGAAAGCGTCAGCAATGAGCTGTTGCTGTCGACAAGGATGCCTTTCACTCCGGCTTTGCGGGCGGCTTCCACGTCCCGCTCGCGGTCGCCGATAAACCAGGATGCCTCCGGATCAATGTTATAACGGGCGATGGCTTTTTCGATGAGCAGGGAGTCGGGTTTCCGGCAGATACATTTGCTGATGGTCGGATGATGCGGACAATAATAAATCTCTTCGATCTGAATGCCATTGATGCGCATGTAACGAAGCAGGTGGTCGTGCAGGATTTCCACATCAGTAAAGGAATAAACACCTTTGGCAATGCCACTTTGGTTGGAAATAATGATGAGTTTGAAATCATGGCTCTGGAAGCGGCGAAGTGATTTCACGAGGCCATCCACAAAAACAAAATCTTCGAGGCGAAAGGTATAATCGCCCCGTTCTTTGTTGATGATTCCGTCGCGGTCCAGAAATACAGCTTTGTTTTTCATTGTCTTTGCTCGTCTTATCCGATATGCCCTCTCACCTGATCCAGAAATGATACCGCCAGTGCCGGTTTCAGACACAGTGTGAATGCGATACCATAAACAGCACCCCAGAAGTGAGCGTCATGCCCGATATTGTCGTCGCCTTTTTTTCCCATATACCAGGAGTAAACAAGATAAAGGATCCCGAAGATCCAGGAGGGAATGAAAAAGGGAATGAAGATGATACCGATGCCTCCCATCGGATTGATGAGTATACTTGCAAACACGACAGCCGCTACGGCACCGGAGGCACCCAGGGCGTTGTAATACATATTATCCTTGTTCTTTTCATACGAATAGACGCTGGACATGAAGATGGCACCTACATACAGAAGGATATAAAACAGGTGTGCTTTTTCCTGAAAGAGCGTGCCGAACTGCTGTTCGAGTGTTTGGTTGGCCAGGACCTGGCGGATGTCTTCATCCTCAAAGAATCGCCCCTCCCGGGCGCAGCCGAAAGAATAAAGCACATACATATTCATGAACAGATGCATCCAGTCGCCATGCACCAGTGCATGCGTGAAAAGCCTGTACCATTGCCGCTGGTGTTTCACGGCATAGGCATTGAACATGAGTCTGGATTTCAGTTCGGGGTTCGACATGGCCGGGATGGAAACCATGACTGTGATACCGATAATAAAATAAGTGATGTATAGAGGCATGCTGGTGTTTAACCAAAGGTAATTATTCGTTTCATATTCACATCGGCAAAAGGCTTTCGATGCCCAGGCGGTAAGAGTCGAGCCCGAAGCCCGAAATACTGCCTTTGCATTTGCCTCCGATCAGGGTCTTGTGGCGGAACTCTTCCCGCGCAAATATGTTGGAGATGTGTATTTCAATCACAGGCGTTTTGATGGCTGAAATAGCATCAGCGATGGCAACGGAGGTGTGAGTGTAACCGCCGGCATTGAGTAAGATGCCGTCGTAGCTGAACCCTGCTTCCTGCAGCCGGTTGATCAGCTCGCCTTCCACATTGCTCTGGAAATACTCGAGGCTGTGCTCTTTGTATTTTGACCGGAGCTTTGCGAAATAATCTTCAAAAGTGCCGGATCCATAAACTGAGGGCTCACGTGTGCCAAGCAGGTTCAGGTTCGGGCCGTTGACAATCAATATCTTCATGCGCTGCGTTTGCTTTGGTCAAAGTTAGCAATCTGCCTAAATTGAAGGCCATGGAGGATGATATTATGAGGAAAGGATTCCTTGCCAGCCCTATGGAGGTTCGTTCCTTGCTTGTGAGTATCTTTACCACATGAACTGGACGACTCTGATCAAAGGATTCGGCTCTTATCTGAAGCTGGAACGCTCGCTGTCGGACAACTCCACAGAAGCCTACCTGCATGATATACGCAAGTTGGAACAGTTTCTTCAGATCGCGAACAAGGATGTCGCACCACTTCAGGTAGAGCTGCGTCACCTGCAGTCGTTTCTGCAATGGCTTCATGAGATGGGCCTTTCTCCTCCTTCCCAGGCACGTATTCTTTCGGGTATCAAGGCATTTTATAAATACCTGGTCATGGAAAACCTGACCAATGACAACCCTGCCCTGCTCCTGGAAACGCCACGCAGCAGCCGCAAGCTTCCTGATGTGCTGAGTGTGGAGGAGATTGACAAACTCATCGATGCCATTGACCGGAGCAAGCCCGAAGGCGAACGCAACAAAGCTATGCTGGAAACGCTTTACAGTTCAGGCCTTCGGGTATCGGAGCTGGTGGGGCTTAAAATCTCTAATCTGTTTTTCGATACGGGCTTCATGCGAATTACGGGAAAAGGCGATAAAGAACGCCTGGTACCTATTGGAAGCGTAGCACAGAAACAGATTGAGCTTTACCGCGAACAGGTGCGATGTCACATCACACCCAAAAAAGGCCAGGAAGACATTTTATTTTTAAGCAAACGCGGAGCGTGTATCACGCGGGTGATGGTGTTTACCATTATCAAACGTCTGGCCCTTGCGGCTCAGCTGAAGAAGAAAATCAGTCCGCATACATTCCGCCACAGTTTCGCCACCCATCTCATTGAAGGCGGGGCCGACCTCCGTGCCGTGCAGGAAATGCTCGGACATGCTTCGATCACCACCACCGAGATCTATACGCACCTCGACCGGGATTTTTTACGGTCGGAGATTATACGGTTTCATCCGCGCAATCAATAGAGAAGAGAATGTCGGATTTAAAATAATATCGAATATCGAACACCGAATTTCGAATATCGAAGGTCTATTTCGATCATTATTCCAGTAAGCGGTCAGCTAAGACCCGAAGAGGCGACATAACAATTGTTGAAGAGATGATCTTTGTTTCGAAAATAATGTTCCTTCATTATTTGTCTATTCGAGTGAGAGGATTCCTTACATCTCCCTTCGAGTAAAGCAGTAAAAATATAGCACAGCCTTCGACATTCGAAATTCGGTGTTCGATATTCGATATTCCTTTTTTATCTGCATAAGAAGGATTCTTCCGCCTAAGCAAAAACGGAACCCCATCGGAGCTCCGTTCTAAACAAATCTGATCTGGAATTATTTCTTCTTCTTCGGATCCACTTCTTTGGGTTTCTTGTAATAGGGGTTGCGGCAGTTCTTGGCGAGCTCTTCGGCATCCGTATATCCGAGGTCGAAAGCTTTGCAGAAATCATCGCAGGCTTCCTTGTCATTCTTCAGATTATCGCGTTTGAGCACCCCCCGCTTGTAATAGTTTTCAGCAATGGTTGGGCGCAGGCGGATTGCATTGGAATAGTCAAAAATGGCTGAGGCGTATTGTGTCTGACTTTCACAGGCGATGGCCCGGTGCAGGTATGCATCGTAATAAGAAGGATTGCCTTCGATGGCTTTGGTGTATTCCTCAAAAGCTTTCTGGTGCTCATCTTTGGCTTCGTGAGCCAGCCCCATGTAATAATGTGCATCCGG
>DASYGQ010000019.1:0-3220 GCA_035999585.1 Bacteroidia bacterium
CGAACAACACTCTGCCTTTCAGCCTAAACAGATGGTGAGTATCAGACATTTAGTCTTCAGGAAAATCACGCTTCCCGAACGGCTCAAAAGCCGGAAACCTCCTTCAGATAAAGCCGGATTCAAGGAAAAATCGTAAGTTTGCGCCTCCTATTTCTCAATTTTATACATCTCTACATGAAAAATATTTTCATTACCGGAGGGGCAGGATATGTAGGCTCCGTGCTTGTACCGAAATTACTTGGCAAAGGTTATCAGGTAACCGTTCTCGATCTCATGATTTACGGAGAAGACGTGCTTCCAAAACATCCAAAGCTGAATGCTGTTAAAGGCGATATCCGCGACGAGAAGCTTCTTCAAAAACTCCTTCCGGGTATTGATACAGTTATCCACCTGGCCTGTATATCCAATGATCCCAGTTTCGAGTTGAACCCTACTCTTGGCAAATCCATCAATCTGGATGCTTTTGAACCCCTGGTTAGGATTTCAAAAGAATCAGGTGTGAAACGATTCATTTATGCATCCTCTTCAAGTGTATATGGCATCAAGGATGAACCCAATGTACACGAAGATGTGACACTCGAACCTCTCACCGACTATTCCAAGTTCAAAGCCATGTGTGAATTGATCCTGGACAAATACCGTTCGGAATCCTTTACCACCTGCACCATTCGGCCCGCCACGGTGTGTGGCTATGGAAAACGCCTGCGCCTGGATCTGTCCGTGAATATTCTTACCAATCTTGCTATTAACAAAGGTGAAATCACAGTATTCGGGGGAACACAGAAACGACCCAATATTCACATTGAAGACATGACCGACCTCTATTGTAAGCTCATTGAGCTTCCTTCAGAAAGAATTAATGGGAAAATCTGGAATGCAGGTTATGAAAATTTCACCATTTCACAGATTGCACAAATGGTAAAAAACGTGGTGGGCGATCAGGTTAAAATTGTAACCACACCTACCAATGACCTCCGCTCCTACCACATTTCTTCGGAGAAAATAAAAAGGGACATTGGCTTTGAACCCACCCATACCATCGAAGATGCAGTGCGTGACCTCAAGCACGCTTTTGAACAGGGACTTGTACCCGATTCCTTGTCAGGCGAAAAATATTTTAATGTCAAACTGATGCAAAACATGGACCTGAAATAACAATGAATTCATCCACCATTTCTAAAAAGCCGGAGATCTCTATGACTGTTCCATACATCAACCTCGGTCTTCAGCATAAGGACATCAAACAGAACATTCTCCAAAGCATTAGTGTTCTGCTCGACAGCGGGCAGTTCATATTGGGAGAGGAAAGCCAGAAGTTTGAAAAAAGCTTTGCTCAGCTGGCCGGCACAAAGTATGCCCTTGGCGTAGCCAACGGTACGGATGCGTTGTTCCTTTCACTGATGGCTCTGGGAATTGGCAAAGGAGATGAAGTAATCACAGCTCCCAATTCTTTTCTGGCCTCAGCGTCCTCCATTGCTATTGCAGGTGCCACTCCCGTCTTCGCGGATGTCCGGGATGACTTCAACCTCGATCCTGAAAAAGTCCTTGCTGCTATTACACCCAGAACCAAAGCCATCATTGCCGTTCACCTGACCGGTCGGCCGGCGCCCATGGATGAGCTTCTTGAAATAGCAAAAAAGCATAAGCTCCACATCATTGAAGACTGCGCTCAGGCTGTTTCTGCAACCTACAAAGGAAAACCCGTGGGGTCGATTGGCACGACAGGCTGTTTCAGTCTGCACCCGCTGAAAAACCTTGCCGCCTGCGGCGACGGAGGAGTCATTACAACCAACGATGATAAACTGTTTGAGTTCCTGAACAAGGCACGTAACCATGGGCTCAAAAACAGGGATGAATGTGCTTTCTGGAGCTATAATTCAAGGCTTGATAACTTACAGGCAGCCGTTTTAAATGTAAAATTGAAAGAGCTTAAAAAATGGACTGCGCGCCGCCGTGAGATTGCTGGCATTTACCAGCAGAAGCTGAAGGGCCTGCCGATTATCCTCCCGGTAGACAAAGCCCACGAGAGTGCCGTTTATCATACATTCATTATTCAAACCGACAGGCGCGATGAGTTGAAGAATTTTCTTGCAGAGCACGGCATTGACACCAAGATTCATTACCCTGTTGCCATACACATGCAGGAAGCAGCAGCAGAGCTGGGCTATAAGACAGGAAGCTTTCCTGTCACCGAAAAACAGACCCGTACCATTCTCAGCCTTCCGGTATTCGCGGAGCTCAGCAATGAACAAGTGAATTATGTTGCAGACACAATTATTAAATTCTATCAAAACTAATGGAACAGCGCGAAAAAGGATACAACACTCCGGAAGACTGGAATAAAGCAATACCACGCAACTGGAGCAATTACAGATGGCTATATGCCAATCTGGTGAAATATTATAATTCTGGCCAACCCATTGAAAAACTTCTGGACATCGGTTGTGGGCGTGCCGGATTTATGGATTGCTGCAACCACTTCGGAATGGAAAAATCGAGATTGTTTGGCATAGAGGGAGAAAAGGAATCTTATGATATCTGTACAGCCAAAGGATATTCAATCAGCCTGATCGACCTCGACACCGATAAACTTCCGTATGCAGACAATTCCTTCGACGTAGTAGTTTGCAGCCAGCTCATTGAACACATTACTCATCAAGCAGGAACAAACCTGATCAGCGAAATATACCGCATTCTTAAGAAAGGAGGACTTCTCCTTATCTATTCTCCGAGCTATTTCAACCTGACTGGCAGAACGATGCCTTTTCACATTTATTGTTGGAAGCCTTATGAGCTTAGAGATCTCATGCTTAAAACAGGTTTCAGCAGCACTGTGACCAAGATCTCACCAATGAAATGGTATGATCTTAAAAAATACGACGAGAAATGGCATTTCGCCAAAGAGAAACAAAAGAAAAGCATTTTCGAAAAATTCCTTGAATACAGCGTCTACGCTTTATTTCTTGTCACCAAAAACCAAAGGTTACTTTCACAAACTTCCTTTGCTGCTTATAAATAGAAAATTGCGTCAATAAACCGGCGATGCCCAAATGAGAATCAGACACCTGTTACTTCAAAAACATTTCATCGCCGCTAGTGTTATTTTCAGCTTCTTCTATTATCAAATCAGTAAAGGCAGAGCTTTTCTTCACAAACTGTTTATCGGCAGGCACATCATTCTGGAAGGACAGTCTAGAATAGGCATCCATCACAAGACCCA
>DASYGQ010000092.1:0-8083 GCA_035999585.1 Bacteroidia bacterium
GCTGCTGCATGGCCCTCCGGGGCTTGGAAAGACAACACTTGCCAATATCATCGCACAGGAGCTGGGAGTCAGTATCCGTGTAACATCAGGACCTGTGCTGGACAAACCCGGTGATCTGGCCGGACTATTGACCAACCTCGAAGAATTTGATGTGCTGTTCATTGATGAGATCCATCGTCTGAGCCCAATCGTGGAAGAATACCTTTACTCCGCCATGGAAGATTACCGCATCGATATCATGCTTGACAGCGGGCCCAATGCACGCAGCGTGCAGATCAAATTAAACCCCTTTACCCTTGTCGGCGCCACAACCCGCTCCGGCTTGCTGACCTCACCATTGCGTGCGCGTTTTGGCATTAACTCGCGCCTGAATTATTACGATTCAAAGCTGCTGAAACAAATCATCAGCCGCTCCTCCGAAATATTGAAAGTGGAGATTGATCCCGATGCAGCCTTTGAAATTGCACGACGCAGCAGGGGCACTCCCCGCATCGCCAATGCCTTGCTCCGGCGTGTGCGTGATTTTGCGCAGATCAAAGGCGATGGCACCATTGACATGGAGATTGCTCACTTCGGGCTGGGTGCTTTGAATGTAGATAAGAACGGCCTTGATGAAATGGATATCCGTATTCTCTCTGCGCTTATCGACAAATTCAAGGGAGGACCGGTAGGACTTACAACCATTTCCACAGCGGTTGGAGAAGAAGCGGGTACCATCGAAGAAGTGTATGAGCCTTTCCTGATTCAGGAAGGTTATCTCATACGTACACCGCGTGGCAGGCAGGCCACTGAACAGGCTTATAAACATCTCGGAAGAACGCCCGGATCAAACCGGGGAACTCTTTTCTCGGAAGAGTAAGTCCTGCAGATGAATTTTTAATACCCTGGCATTTTGCACAAATCAGCTTATACCGCCCTTATCAAATCAGAAGCCAGGCGACTGGGGTTCGATTTCTGCGGCATTTCAGCTGCCGGATTTCTGGAAGAAGAAGCACCGCGCCTGGAAAACTGGTTAAAGAAAAACAGCCAGGGGCAGATGCATTACATGGCCAATCACTTCGACAAGAGGCTGGATCCACGGCTTCTTGTTGAAGGAGCCCGCTCGGTTGTTTCACTCCTGTTGAATTATTATCCCTCGGAAAAACAAGTGCACGACGATGCTCCGCGCATTTCGAAATATGCCTACGGGAAGGACTATCATTTTGTGATCAAAGAGAAACTACACGCTTTGCTGGAATATATCCGTGAAGAGATCGGAGAAGTGAACGGAAGAGTGTTTGTGGATTCAGCACCGGTGATGGACAAGGCCTGGGCAAAGAAGTCGGGCTTGGGCTGGGTTGCAAAAAATTCGAATCTCATTCACAAGGGAAGCGGATCCTTTTTCTTCATTGCCGAGCTCATCATTGATCTTGAACTGGATTACGACGGGCCAGTGGCCGACTACTGCGGAAGCTGTACGCGATGCATTGATGCCTGTCCTACTGACGCCATCAGCGAACCGTATGTGGTGGATGGAAGCAAGTGCATCTCCTATTTTACAATTGAGCTGAAAGAAAATATCCCGGCAGAGTATAAAGGCAAGATGGAGAACTGGGCCTTTGGCTGTGACATCTGCCAGGATGTATGCCCCTGGAATCGTTTTTCAAAACCAACACAGGAAGCTCATTTCAGACCGGGAGCGGGGCTTCTGGAAATGAGCAAGCCTGAATGGGAAGAAATGACGGAGGAAGTGTTCAGGGAAACATTCAAAGGTTCAGCTGTGAAGCGGGCCGGTTTCAAAGGGCTGAAAAGAAATATTGAATTCCTGAAGCCTTAAATGTATCCGATCAGGATTTGGTGACACCTTTATACACATCCAGAATTACATCTTTGTACATGTTTCCGAAAGTGGCCAGGGCCCATACTTTCAGCAACATCTTTTCATCAGGTTTGAGCCATCTGACAGCTTTGGAAAGTTCTTTGCGGAATAATATCTTATCAAAACTAACCTTTTCAAGAATGGTTTTGCTCATATCGAGCATAGCCACAGTTGTTTCTTTCATCATGTTCAAAACAAGTTTGGGGATAAAAACATTGTCTCAACCGGGAGCTTCTGTATAAACGCGTGAAGCTCCTACAATGTTTCATCATTTTCTTTCTTTAGCATTTGTTTTTTCACCATCGCCCCACTGATAAGCACCTGCATCCAGGCCAGCCAGGTTCAGGGCCCGGTCGACCACCGTTGCCGCCAGCTCTTCCATGCTTTTCGGCAGGCTGTAAAAGGAGGGGCTTGCCGGGCAGATAACACCGCCGGCTTCAGTCACCGCTTTCATGTTATTGATATGTATGAGGTTAAGAGGAGTTTCCCGAACAACCAGGATGAGCTTACGGCGTTCCTTGAGCATCACATCGGCTGCGCGGGTGGTCAGGTCGTTGGAGATACCCGAAGCAATCCTTGCAAGGGTTCCCATCGAACAAGGGCATACAATCATAGCTGAATAACCTGCGGAACCGGATGCAAAAGGCGCAAAAAAATCGCTTTTGTTATAATTGGTAAAAGGTATTTTTTCAAAGCTCTGGTCGCCCAGTTCAAACTTCCATACATCCTTAGCATTGTCGGACATGACCACTCCCACTGTTTCCACCTGCTTGTTCAGCGCCTGTAGTTTTTCAAGTAGTACTTTGGCATAAATGGCGCCACTGGCTCCGGTGACGGCTACGACAATCTTCTGTTTTTTCTCTTCCATTCATCAGCCGGTATAAGTATTGCCGGTAAAAGTAAAGATAATGATTATCTCCTTCTTCTTTTTCACAAACCTTAACAGAAAGAGCATCTCGCTTTAACAAAATAGCGAGGTTGCCAGGATGTATTCCAAATGCAAAAGCCCGGCTCTGCATTGCAGGGCCGGGCTTTCTGAATAATCAGGTTTATTTCTTTTTTTCAAGCACAGCTTTCACTGTGATTTCCATATTCTCAGTGAATTTGTTTCCGACAGCTTCCGGAATTTTGATGTCATGATCCTTCATGGCCACATTGAACTTGGAATCAACTGTCAGTTCATCGCCTTTAACGGTCATTGTTCCTTCAATTTTCCTTGCCTTCTTCACACCGTGAATATCCAGGATTCCATCCATTGTGATTTTGTAGACTCCGTCTTTCTTATAATCGATTTTTTCGAGGATACGGCCTGAAAATTTACAGTATGGAAATTTTTCGCTTTCCATGTAGTTTTCATTGTAGTGCTCCTGCATCAGTCCGCTTTTAAACTCAAAAGCTTTGTTGCTCAGTTGAATCACAAATTTTCCGGAATCAGCTTTTAATACAAGTGCTTTGCAAAGCTTGTTTGTGGCTGCAATATCTTCCATGGAGGTATGGGAGAAAAAGGAAACAACCGTTTTGTCGGTTCCCATGTAGATTTGTGCTTTTGCCATAAATCCGGCAACAAGAAGGACTGTGAAGAGGGCTACTTTTTTCATGGAATAATTGTTTTGTTTGATTGTTAGACTTGCATTATTTGTGCCAAAATTATCATCCGGGCAATGAATTGCCGGAATTACTGTTTTAGGGGCTTGATAGACTGATACTTGTATAAGGCAGCTGCGAAAATCAATCGCCGTCAGCAAATATAGAATTTTTCTCTTTGAAAGTATCGTCCAAAGTATCGCCATGTATTTCTTCAAAAATGCCTATTTTTGCAGCCTTCAATAACCGTTAAACTCTAGCCATGGCCAAAGCCGATAATTTTCAGCACCCCGATTATTACCTGATGGATGAATTACTGACCGATGAGCATAAGCTGGTCAGAGACTCGGCACGCGCCTGGGTTAAGAAAGAAGTATCTCCCATCATTGAGGATGCCTGCCAGAAGGCAGAATTTCCCAAACAATGGATCAAGGGCCTTGCTGAAATCGGAGCTTTCGGGCCTTATATTCCTCAGGAATACGGTGGTCCCGGACTTGACCAGATCTCCTATGGCCTGATCATGCAGGAACTGGAACGGGGCGACAGCGGTTTACGCTCAACAGCTTCTGTGCAAAGCTCCCTGGTTATGTTTCCTATTTTTACTTATGCCTCGGAAGAGCTCAAGCGTAAATACCTCCCAAAACTGGCGAGTGGCGACCTGATGGGTTGTTTCGGTCTCACCGAGCCTGATCACGGATCCAACCCCAACGGGATGCTTTCCAATATCAAGGACAAGGGAGATCATTATGTATTGAACGGTGCCAAGATGTGGATTTCGAATGCTCCCTTTGCCGATATCGCTGTGGTTTGGGCAAAAGATGAAAAAGGAGATATCCGCGGTATGGTGGTTGAACGCGGCTGGGCCGGTTTTACAACTCCGGAAACACATGGCAAATGGTCTTTGCGTGCAAGCGCGACCGGAGAACTCGTTTTTGACAATGTAAAAGTTCCGAAAGGTAACGTATTCACCACCGTGAAAGGCTTGAAAGGCCCGCTGAGCTGTTTGAATTCCGCCCGTTATGGCATCGCCTGGGGTGCAATCGGAGCAGCAATGGATTGTTATGTGTCTGCCCTCAATTATTCCAAAGAAAGGGTGCAGTTCGGCAAACCTATCGCAGGCTTCCAGCTTACCCAGAAAAAACTCGCTGAGATGATCACAGAAATCACGAAGGCACAATTGCTGACCTGGCGTTTGGGAGTACTGAAAAATGAACACAGGGCCAGCCCTGCGCAAATATCAATGGCCAAAAGGAATAATGTATACATGGCACTGACTATTGCCAGAGAAGCCCGTCAGATTCACGGCGGAATGGGCATCACCGGCGAATTCCCGATCATGCGTCACATGATGAACCTGGAGTCGGTGATTACTTACGAGGGAACACATGATATTCACCTGCTCATTACCGGCAACGACATCACCGGCATTGCGGCATTCGAATAAAAAAAGAACATTCATTCATTCACAAAAAAGCAGCTTTCACGGAAGCTGCTTTTTCATTTCAGGGATGCTCAATAAAAAATCCTCTGTTGATACGGTTTCTGACACCGCATCAAAGAGGATTTACACAAATGGTACTGGTACAAAACACACACACAAGACCAGTACCCTTTATTACATTTCGTCTTTCACAGACTGAAAGCACATCGGGGTCTAAAAAAGTGCACCGGCCGGAACACACACACCCTTCCGGCGCACCGTGTAATTCTACTGCACCATTAATCTTCCTTCATAAAGAATTGAACCGTTGTTACGAAAACGGTAGAGATACACTCCGGCTTTCAGGTCGTCTTTCATCAATGTATAATTGATCTGACTGCTGCTTGTCACAGGCACCTGCAATGTTTTTACTTCCTGACCCTGAATATCGAACAGGGAAAGAGTTACAACTCCTAAGTCATTCAGCACAGTATTGAGCTTAAACTCGGCTGTTGTGCTGAATGGGTTGGGGCCTACCGATACATTCAGCAATTTGCCCTGATCTTCAATACCGGTGGAAGACTGGAAGTGTATGTCGATGATCGGGTGAATCTCCATGTTGTTTGCCGCTGCACCGGTTTGCCCGTGCGGAGGATCAATGAATCCAACGCCGGTGACAACAACCGGAGGGATATTTACAGAGGATACATTACCGCTGGCAATGTGCGCATCAATGAAATTACGGGCTGCCACATACTTGCTGACATAAGCGGATGAGGCTGCGGCTGAACAGGCGGGATCAGGAATCTCACCAATCATAGTATGGGTACCGTCATACAGAACGAGGTGGTAGTCGTTATCGGTTTCAGCTTTCTTAATTGTTATCGTACAGTTTGTTGTGTAAGTCGTTGTTTCAACAGGAGCTGTTCTCGCCATCGTGGTGGATGGAGTCGGCGTGCTCAGTGCCACCATCTGAGATACCGTCATGGTAACGGGTGTGAAATTAATTTGACTGACAGCAGCATCCACCAATACTTTAACGCTCCAGCGTTCTGTTCC
This sequence comes from Bacteroidia bacterium, assembly GCA_035999585.1. GTDB lineage: Bacteria > Bacteroidota > Bacteroidia > Palsa-965 > Palsa-965 > Palsa-965. Next base: position 5,922 of record DASYGQ010000092.1, read on the forward strand.
TCCGCAATTCATGGAGTTTGCACGGTCTGCATCTCCGTCTTCGTCCTCATCAGCTTTAGCGAAAGTTGATTCAGTCTTCGCCTGGATCTGGGTATTTTGTGCATGCAAAGCCGATAACCCGCTCATCAGAAATACAAAACATCCTGCTTTAAAGAATTGTGTAAAGTTTACCTTTTTCATTGTGTGGCGTATTTAATTTGTGTGTAAAGCAATTCAAATAAGGCATCCAAGCCGGCCCTGACAAACGGGATAACCGTTCCCCAAAGGGCGCTGTGCTTTAATGTCAGCAAGCGACAATCAATCAGGCTTTGTGTAAAAAGCGCCTGAATTCGATTTCAATAAAACAATGTAAAACGGTCGAGTATTTTGTTGGAACTAAACTTTACTGCTGCAATCCCCTCTTTATTCCTGAAACATTAGCTTCTTCTTTATACGCAGCGAAACCCGATATGTTTCCGCTTCTGCGAACCCGAATCCATTGAATCCTGCGTCCGCTGTTTGTGCACATATATGTATAAGCACACCAAACAACTGTGAGAAAGAGAAGGCTTGAAGTTTCGATGATTGTTGTGTTGATCATAGCTTCAAGCAGTTTTGTTTACAACCAACTTGAAGCGGTTTCGGATTACCCCGGGGGGACCGGGATTCCTGTAGGATATTCGCTTCTAATCCTATTATCTATTACAAGTATAAAACTAAAAAAGGAGGAAAGCAAGAGATTCTTTCACTATTTAGACTAAAAACCATAAACAATAGACAAAGATTGAAATACCGTAGACGTCAGTATTAGAACCACATTAGAACGGATTGCCGGCAATTAAACTTATCCTGAAACAAAGGCTGTCGCAGGTATAATAAGGTTTTGGTCTTACCGGTAAAACGAATCAGAGCTTTACAGCAAGCACGCATACGTCATCCGTCTGCACTTCGTTGCCCTTCCAGTTCAGAAAGTCTGTTTCAATCTTTCCCTTCTGTTCAGTCATACTCATTTTGGAAACCTGTTCAATAAGTTCAGTCAGCTTTTTGCTTCCAAACCGCTTTTTTGTACCGGCACCAAACTGATCCTTAAACCCGTCAGAATAGAGATAAACCGTTGAGTTTGCAGGAAGAATCAGGCTGTGATTGGTATATACCCTGCTCTTTTCAAGCTGCCAGCCTCCTATCGGATAACGGCTACCGTAGCGGACAATATTTTCTTCAGGTGTGATGCAGGTTAATTTATTGAATGCTCCCGAATACTGCAGCTCACGTGTTTCGGTATTAAAGGTGCAAAGGCCTATCTCCATCCAATCATTATCAAATCCATATTCAACACCCTGATGAAATGTTTCAATCCATTTTTTATCCAGTTCCTCAAGTACCTGATGCGCTTCATCAAACTCTTTCCCAAGAATGACATAATTCAGAAATGAAAGTGCGAGGACAGACAACAGCGCACCGCTTACACCATGCCCGGTACAGTCGGCCACAGCAAATATTTTCAGTTTCCCTTTCTGCCCTACCCAAAACAGATCGCCTCCAATGATGCTTTGTGGCCTGTAGATGACAAAATATTCATCGAACAATCTTTTCAAATGGCGCTCCTGCGGAAGAATACCCTGTTGAATAAGCTGTGCATAATGCATACCCTCCAGCAATTCCTGGTTGTTTTTATACAGGGTTTGGTATTCCTGCTGAAGCTGCATAAACAAAGTAGGTTCCTGCCCCTGGTATCCCAAAGATTTTTTTTCCGGAAGAGTCATCGTCTGCATATCTGTTTCTTTTAGCGGATTGCTGCATTGCATTCAGTCAAGGGCTGATAAAATAATAACGTCCTAAAGCTGATTTGCTGGAGATAAAACATCCGTTTCTGACAGGCTCCGAAGAATCTTTCTAAAGATTTATCGCTCGTTCTGCATACATGGGTGTTTGTAATGCGCGACAATATTAGAAAACCACTGCCATCAGGAAGTCATGCCGGTGTTACCAAATTGTAGCATTCGATGAATCAGCTCTTCAGGAAGACCGATCCCGCTAAGCGCCCCACCGGTCAGGAAAGAAAGGAGTGTATACAGACGTGTATTTCCGTTGATTATTGCTTTTTCACCTTAAAGCCATGCTCCGTCCAGTTGATATCAATACCGGCAAGCTCGGCAGCCCGCTCAATGTCCATGGTTAGTTTC
>DASYGQ010000175.1:0-15287 GCA_035999585.1 Bacteroidia bacterium
GCGGTATTGTTCAGATGATCAGTCACGGTATCAATGTGGTGGGTCTGTTCTTCATCTGCGATATTATTGCCTCGCGTACCGGCACTTCCGATATCACCAAGCTGGGAGGTATACGCAATGTGGCTCCTAATTTTGCGTTGCTGTCGCTCATCATAGTGCTGGGCAGCGTGGCTCTTCCGCTCACCAATGGTTTTGTCGGAGAGTTTCTGCTCATCGGTGGCCTGTTCCAGCAGCATGCTGTGTTTGCGGCCTTCGCCGGACTCACCATCATTCTGGGTGCCGTATATATGTTACGCAGCTATCAGCAGGTGATGCTCGGCGAAACCAATGCGCTGACACAATCCTTTACAGACCTTACCTTCAATGAAAAAGCAGTGCTTATACCCATGGTCGTTCTGATCGTTTTCTTCGGTGTGTATCCGAAGCTCCTGCTCGACCTGGCGGAGCCGACTGTTTCCTTATTGGTGCATAAATATAATATTGGTTTGATAAAATAAGATATGAACGCAGTATCACTCAGAGATTTAGTTCATCAGGCATTTCAGATTAAGGAATTACTCATCCTCACCGGATTGGGAGTTATTGCGCTGCTGGCTGAAATATTCAATTTCAAAAAAGGCTTATTCCCGATTGTCCTCATCGGACTCGTTGGTGTGATCGTGGCCTGTGTATGCGACTGGGCTCCGCGCGACACCGATCGTTTCTTTTTCAGCCGCATGCTGAATGTGAACGATTACGCGCTTGCCTTTACCATCATCATTGCAGTGATCAGTATTTTCTGGTTCCTGATGTCGGAAAAATATTTTACCGACGAAACGAATGTGACGGATCATTTTGCACTTGTGCTTTTCGCGCTGGTGGGCGCTTTCCTGATGGTGTCTTATTCCAACATGACCATGCTGTTCCTGGGTATTGAAACACTTTCCATACCCATGTATGTATTGGTGGGAAGCCGCAAGAATGATTTGTCATCCAACGAAAGCGCATTCAAATATTTCCTGATGGGTGCTTTTGCTTCGGGCTTTCTGCTGTTTGGTATCACATTGATTTACGGAGTCACCGGTTCTTTTGATCTGGGTCAGATTGCTTTGTATGTATCTAAGAATCACGGCGCAGTTCCTGCCCTGTTTTATGCAGGCGGATTGCTGATGCTGGTTGGCATGAGCTTTAAAGTGTCCGCAGCACCCTTCCATTTCTGGGCCCCCGATGTTTACCAGGGAGCTCCTACCGTGATCACGGCGTTCATGGCAACGGTTGTCAAGACTGCCGCTTTTGGAGCTTTCTTCCGTCTGTTCTGGGTGGCCTTCAACCAGGCAGGTGCCGAATGGTCACACATCATGTGGGTGATGGCTGTTGCCACACTGCTCATCGGAAACATCACCGCTGTATTCCAGAGCAGCGTGAAACGGCTTCTGGCCTATTCCAGTATTGCTCACGCCGGTTTTATGTTCATCGCCATCCTGGCTATGGGCAAGACATCAGCCAGTGCCATCCTTTATTATGCCGCCGCTTATTCACTTTCCAGCTTAACTGCTTTCCTCGTTTTATACCTGGTGATGCAGAACAAAGCAGGTGACGACAGCATCGACTCTTTCAATGGTCTTGTAAAAAAGAAACCGTTCCTGGCAGGCAGCATGGCCATCGCGCTTTTATCGCTTTCCGGTATTCCTCCGCTGGCAGGCTTCTTTGCCAAATACTTCATCTTTGTAGCTGCCATTGGTCAGGGCTTTTACTGGCTGGTTGGCTTTGCGATTCTGGGGTCTCTCATCGGCGTATATTACTATTTCAAAATCATCATCGCCATGTTCTTCCGTGCCAGTCGCGATGAAAGCCCTGTAAACGTTCCATCCGATCAGAACGCGCTGCTGTTTGTGCTTTCACTGCTGATTGTGCTGCTCGGGCTGATGCCGGAAGTGATCTCACGTTTGCTTTAAATCATAAGCTTTTCCCGGAAACACCCTGTGCAGACACACAGGGTGTTTTTTTAAATACTACCCTCTATGAAAAAGAATAGCCTGATCCTCTGGATCTTTTTTGCTGTGCTGGCAGGACTTGTAACCGGATTTATCGGAAACAAGTCGGTCTCCGAAAGAGTGCCTGCAACAGACAAGGCTTATATTACTCAGATCAGCAAAGGCAACAAAACCGTTGAGGAGTCGACATTCAAACAGGTGGAGAAGGCGCGGAAAAAAGAAGTGTCGCAGCAGAAAAATAAACTGGCATCCCGCTTTTCCTGGCTCAGTGATCTCTTCCTGAGACTTATTAAAATGATCATTGCCCCGCTTGTGTTTTCTGTGCTGGTGGTTGGCGTGTCCCGTGTTGGCGATTTCGGGTCTGTGGGAAGAATAGGAGGAAAGACTATTTTGTATTTCACCTTTGCCACCTTATTGGCCCTGAGCCTGGGTCTTACCATTGTAAATGTGTTTGAGCCGGGGCGGACCATGAACATTGAGCTTCCCGAGACATCTGCAGGAGAAGCGCGCCAGGCTGCCGGCGTGAAAACAACAACAAACGATGCCAAAAGCATTATCTCCCACATTGTACCAGAAAGTATTGTGAGCGCCATGGCAGGGAATGAGATCCTGCCCATTGTTGTTTTTGCGCTCTTCTTCGGGGTGGCTGCGGCAGCGGTAGGCCCGGGGGCTGAAGTCATCATCCGTTTCATGGACGGACTTTCGCAGGTCATGTTCAAGGTGACCCATTACGTCATGAAGTTTGCTCCGGTAGGGGTGTTCGGTGCCATCACGGCAGTGGTCATTGTACAGGGACTTGATGTGCTGAGCGGCTATGCCATGCTTATCCTGTATTTTTTCGGGGCGCTGCTGTTTTTCATCTTTGTGATCCTGTTCAGTATCTGTGCGGTATTGAAAATACCTTTCTTCCCTTTGCTGACGGCTATCCGCGAACCGGTGGTGCTTGCTTTCAGCACAGCCAGCTCCGAATCGGCCATGCCTAAGACTATTGAGGCGCTTGAGGAGTTCGGCTGCAGCAAGCGGGTGGTGAGCTTTGTTCTTCCGTTGGGCTATTCGTTCAACCTCGACGGATCCATCGTATACATGACCTTTGCAACCGTGTTCATTGCTCAGGCTTACGGCATACACATGAGCATTGCCGAACAGATCAAGATGCTGCTTATCCTGCTTGTCACAAGCAAAGGCATGGCCGGTGTGCCCAGGGCTTCGCTGGTGGTGATTGCCGGCATGCTCGAGATGTTTAAGATTCCCGGTCAGGGATTGCTCTTGCTGCTGGGCGTCGATCAATTGCTGGACATGGGACGCTCGGCCACCAATGTGGTAGGCAACGCTGTGGCCACGGCAGTGGTTTCGAAATGGGAGGGAGAATTTCGTACGGATGAAAACAAGATATCTGCCGGACAGATCTGATCAGCACCGTTTCTTATTCGTACATTCGCATTAACATGTGGGAATTCCTGAAAGAGCTTACGGATCCTGAATCGATCATCAAATATGGCGGAGCAGCCTTGCTGCTATTTGTCATCTTTGCAGAGACAGGTCTGCTCGTGGGTTTTTTTCTTCCGGGTGATTCGCTTGTATTTATTTCCGGCGTGCTTTGCGCCACGAAGCCTCACCTCCTTCACACACCCATTCTCAATCTGATTATTGACATGACTATTGCCGCAGTATTGGGCAATATTGTGGGCTATTGGTTTGGCAAAAGAGTGGGTCAGGCATTGTTTAAAAGGGAGGACGCCTTTCTGTTCAAGAAAAAATACGTGAGCATCACGCGCGATTTCTACGCCCGGCATGGCGGCAAGACACTGATACTCGGCCGCTTTCTGCCTATTATACGCACCTTCGCACCCATCCTGGCAGGAGTCATACCCATAGGTGTCAGGCGTTTCATGGTATACAATATATTGGGCGCAGCGCTGTGGATCGCCACACTGACGCTTACCGGCTATTACCTCGGAAGTTCCTTTCCGGGCATCAAATCCTATCTCGGTTATATAGTAATCGGGCTCATCGTGATCACGGCCATACCCGTATTCCGGACCTGGAGGAATGAGAGGAACCTTCAGAAAGAGGAAGGCGATAACCATTAAATTGCCGGATCAGACCGTATTTACTCCAAAATCGTCCGGATATTAAAAAGATGCAGCCGGGGACATTAAATGGCCAAATAACACGTTTATAAGGTACATAATCAGGCATTTAACGGATTTTCACATTTAAAATAGATTTAGTAAGTTTGGCGTCTCGAAAAAAAACAAAGGAAAATCAGGTAAAGGGAAGCGCCGGGTTTTTTTACAATGAATGAATGCCTCCTTATGGAAAAATCAAACCAATAACATCTAGTATTAACTTTAAAACAATCAAGTATGAGCAACGAGAATTCACAAAGCACACTGAAGTCGGCTTTTGCAGCCATTGTCATTCCTGCGGCAATTATTGTTGCGGTAATCCTTTACATGACTGTATTGGGTGCTGCACGTAACTTCGAAGGCGGCGACGCTTACAAAGGCCATCCTCTGAACGTGCTGGGCACGATACACAAAGGTGGATTCATCGTTCCGATCCTGATTTCCATTATCCTGATCATTCTTGTTTTTACCGTTGAGCGTTTCATCACCATTTCAAAAGCAAATGGAAAAGGAAACATCGACAAGTTCATCCGTAACATCCGCACCCTTATCAACGGTGATCAGCTGGATGCAGCCATCACCGAGTGTGATCGTCAGAAAGGTTCTGTTGCCGCAGTATTGCGTGCAGGCCTCGAGAAATATAAAGTCGTCATGACCGAAACAGGTGTTGACAAAGAATCGAAAATCACTGCTATCAAACAGGAGCTGGAAGAAGCTGCTGCTCTTGAATTGCCGATGCTTTCCAAAAACCTGGTGATCCTTTCCACCTGCGCTTCGATCGCCACACTGGTGGGTCTGATCGGAACCGTATTGGGTATGATCCGTTCGTTCTCCGCTATGGCGAATGCCGGTGCACCTGACACGACTGCACTTTCCGTAGGTATCTCTGAGGCCCTGATCAACACGGCCCTCGGTATCACCGGTTCCTGCATCGCCATCATCATGTTCAACTATTTCAGCAACAGGATTGATACATTGACTCACGGCATCGACGAAGCCGGTTTCAGCGTTGCCAGCACATTTGCTGCAAAACACTGATCCCCCGCTGAACCGGATGATTCCGGCTGGAAAATCATTGTATTAACGTTATAAAACGATCCGAATGCCAAAGATAAAAATGCCGAGAAGCAGTCCCTCATTGGATATGACTCCAATGGTGGATCTGGCCTTCCTGCTGGTTACATTCTTCATGCTTACTTCCAAGTTCCGTGCGAATGAACCGGTAGTGGTTGATCCTCCTTCTTCCACCTCTCAGATACTCCTGCCCGAAAACGTTATGCTCATCACGGTTGATACGGCAGGTAGAGTATTCTTTGATCTGAGCGGAAAAGAAGTACGCCGGAAAATGCTCGAAGGAATGGCACAGAAATACCAGATCGGTTTTTCCGAACAGCAATACCAGCGTTTCTCTGTTATGGGAACGTTCGGGATGCCTGTACGCGAACTGCCTGCCTATATCAATGCCGACGAGAAAAAGCGTGCCATGATAGACAAGAACTCGACCGGCGTGCCCATCGATTCTCTGAAAAACGAACTGGCCGACTGGATCCTGCAAGGATACGGCGCTTCCGAACGTGACCTGCAAGCCAAAGGCCTCGAAGGTAAAGCCCTGAAGGAAAGACGGATCCGTTATGCCATCAAAGCCGACGGACTCACGAACTACAAAAAGGTGAAACGGGTGATCGATATTTTCCGGGAACGGGAAATCTTCCAGTTCAACCTCATCACCAACCTGAAAGGCGGTCCGGCGGACCTGCCCAAATAAAAAAGAAATTTGTATTAACCTGTTTATATACAATTAAGACATGGCAGATGTAAATACCGGCGACGACGGCGGTGGTAAAAAAGGTAAGAAGAAACGGCCCAAGAAAGGCTCCACACGCATCGACATGACCCCGATGGTGGATCTGGCCTTTCTGCTCCTGACCTTCTTTATCCTGGCCACGACCCTCAGCAAGCCTAAAACCATGGAGATCGTGTATCCGAAAGATGTGAAGGATCCAAAAGAAAACATGGAACTGAACTTCAGACTGGCCAACACGCTCATCCTGGGTGAAAAAGACGATCAGATTTTCTATTATCCCGGAAAATTCAAGCTCGATACCACCAAACTGGAAAAAGTAAATCTTTCCAAAGACGGATTGAGAAAACTATTCCTGGATAAAAACAAAAACGTGGTGGATGTAATTACGAAACTGGAAGATCAGTACAAGAACCACCAGATTGCCGATTCTACCTTCAAGCGTTTGAGAAGTAAAGCAAAAGGCGATGACCTGGCTCCATTCTTCATTGTGAAAACACTGGACAAGACCAAATACAAAACGGTTATTGATGTCATTGACGAACTGAATATCTCCAACGTAGGCAAATACGCCGTTGTGGATATTTCACCGGCAGAAAAAATCGCTCTGAAAAGAGAAATAAAGGAATAAGTAAATATTTAACACACTGAACTATGGTTCTATTTATCTCCATCTTCCTCCTGGCTGTTGTCATCGCGATCTTCGCGTTCGACCTGAGCTGGAACAACGCGGTTGTAAAGGAACGGAACGACCTTGTTTTTGAAGGCAAGAACAAAGAGTACGGAGCATTCGTCATCCGCCGCGATTACAGCCGCATCCTGCTGATTGCACTGGCAGGCTCGGTCGGCTTCGCCACCATTGTTACGGTTGTGCCTGTATTGCTTTCAGGCGGCAGCAGCGAAGTGAAAATCGACAAAGACGTGGCTGTGGTCATGGCCCCGCCACCTCCGACGAATCCGGACAACCCGCCGCCCCCCCCGCCACCCCCACCACCGCCACCCCCACCACCAACGGTGAAACAGATTCAGTTTACACCTCCTGTTGTAACGGAGAAGGAAGTTGAAACACCTCCGCCACCACAGGATGAAGTGAAAGACACCAAGGTAGGTGACAAGACGACAGACGGATTGGATGACGGACCGATTGGCCCCGTTGCACCTCCTGCGGCTGATCCCGATGAAGGAAAAGTATTCAGCTTTGCCGAGCAGCAGCCCGAATTTCCAGGCGGCGAAGCGGCACTGTTCAAATACCTGCATGACAACATCCGCTACCCTCCCATGGAGAAAGACAACCAGATCCAGGGAACTGTGGTGATCACATTCGTAGTCGACAAAGACGGAAAGATCAGCAACATCAAAACACTGAGAGGTGTGAAAGGTGGACCGAACATGGAAAAAGAAGCCATCCGCGTAATCCAGGCTATGCCGGCATGGAAACCCGGAAAAATGAATGGTAAGTCTGTTGCTGTACAGTATAACGTACCGGTAGCATTCACGCTCAGATAGAAATTGGAGAACGAGAATCCCATCCTGAAAAGAACGCTGCAATTGTTAAGCTTAACAATGATTGCGCTCTTTTTTGGATTGGGATTCTTTCTTTGGTTCACCTCCCTCTGGGACGATATCCTGCCTCAGCCCAACAGAAGCATCCTCATTATCATACTCTTTGTCTATGGTTCTTTCCGGGGCTACAGAGCCCTGAAAAAAATGAGAGAAGAATAGGATTTGCTTTCCCAATTAAATCCAGAGAGGCACTCACATGAAAAAGTTTATTTCCATTACCCTGCCGCTAGCCCTGCTCTTCCTGAGCGGATGCTCTTATGACTATAAGAACACGGATAGTCCTACCACCGGAAAGCTGAAGATCGGGATCGATGATTCCTACTCACTCATGATGGACTCGCAGATATACACGTTTGAAGCGCTGTATACCTATGCCAAGATCAATCCCTTTTACAAACCCGAAGCGGATGTTATCCAGGACCTCCTGCATGATACCGTACAGGCTGCCATCATCTGCCGCGACCTCACAGATGCCGAAAAAGAATTTTTCAAACAGAAACAACGCATTGTCACATCCACCAAAATAGCAGTCGACGGCCTGGCCCTGATTGTAAACCCGGAGAACCCCGATACCACACTTACGGTAATGAATGTAAGGGATATCTTCACTGGCAAAGACACGCTCTGGAGCCAGCTCGATAAGTCATTTGCTCCCGGTAAAATCAATGTGGTGTTCGACAACGAGAAATCCTGTAACCAGCGTTACATCTCCGAAAACATCATCGACAAAAAGCCTTTTCCGAAAAACTGCTTTGCTGTGAAGTCCAACAAAGAGGTGATCGAATATGTACACAGCAATAAAAACGCCATGGGTGTCATCAGCGTCAGCTGGATCAGCGATAACCACGACCCCGCCTCCCAGGATTTCCTCAGAAAGATTAAAGTGGTGGCCCTGAGCGAGAAGGAAAAGCCCGAGGCATCCGACTATAAAAAGCCATACCAGGCCTGGATCTATGAAAAGACCTATCCTTTCCGCAGGGATGTTTATTTTGTCAAAACCGGCCTTCAGGAAACTCTTGGCTCGGGGTTTGCAGCATTCGTGGCAGGTGAGAAGGGCCAGCTGATCATACACAAAATGGGCATGGTGGCTGCTACCGCACCTATACGGACCGTAAGAATTTCCAACTAAGTCTTCAGAACTTGCCGGAACTTAAAAAATGAGAAAAATCAACTGTTCCAAGCAAGCGCTTTCGTAATTTCGCCGGAATTTAGGAGACAGCAAATAAGAGTAAACGAATCAAACAATACCACAGGCATGAAACTTTCAGTAAAAGCATTTTCCTTTATCGTCGGATTGGTTGCAGCATCCGCTGTTTCCGCGCAGACCCTGCAGGACGCCATTAAAATGACCTCGAACGAGCGGTACGAAGCAGCATCGGCAGCATTTAAGAAAATACTGAAGAGCGGGAATGATCAGGGCGGAGATGCCTGGTTCTATTACGGCAATAATTTTCTGGAGTGGGGTGTACTGGATTCCGCCAAAATGATGTTTCAGAAAGGCTCTGAAACCAAACCCAGCAATCCGCTGAATTTTGTAGGCCTCGGAAGCGTTGCCTGGATGGAACACAATGCAGAGCAAGCCAAACAGTTTTTTTACAAAGCCACCTCCCTCACCACCACACAGGCTAAGGAGCTCTCCAAGGAAAAACAAACCATGGTTTATCTTCGGATTGCCGAAGCATACCTGAAAGGAACGAAAAATCTGTCGGAAGCTTTTACAAATATCAACCTTGCCATGAAGATCAGTCCGAAAGATCCGGAGGTTTATATTCAGCTGGGTGACTACTGGCTGGAGAAGAACACCACCGATGTGTCGGAAGCCATCAAGAACTATGAGAAGGCCGGAGAGCTGGATAAAACATCCACCCGCGCCATCCTGCGCCAGGGTCAGGTATGGGTGAGGGTTCAGAACTACGAGGACGGACTGAAGTTCTACCGTCAGGCCATTCAGATGGATTCCACCTTTGCACCTGCATTCCGTGCACGGGGCGACCTTTATTTCCGATACGCCAAATACAAAGCAGCCATTGCCGATTACCGCAAATACCTGGCCATGAACGACGGTCAGTCGGCCAAACAGAAATATGCGCAATCGCTCTTCTTCACAAAAGACTACAAGACAGCCATCGAAGAAATCAAAGCCGTGCAGCGTAAAGACAGCTCGAACCTGACGCTCATGCGTTACCTGGCTTATTCTTATTACGAAACCGGCGATTATGCATCAGGCCTTGCAACGATGCAGCGCTTCCTGATGCGTCAGGAGCTCGTGGAGAAGCCCAAGCTGATCAATACCGATTATGCCTATTACGGAAAATTGCTTTCGAAAAGCGGGAACGACTCGGTAGGGATTGAACAATTGAAGAAAGCCATTGCCATGGATTCATCCTTCATTGATTCTTACGGCGATATCGCCAGTATTTATTTCAAGGTCAAGAAACCGGCCGAAGCCGCGAAATATTACGAGCTGAAAATAGCCCTCGAGAAAAAATCAGGGGGGAAAGTAAATCCGCTGGATTACATTGCACTGGGTAAAATCTATTTCTCCAACAAGGATTATGTGAAAGCAGATACCGCATTTGCGCGCACCACGGATATCTACCCCGTTTACTCCAATGCCTGGAGAGCACGCTGCAATGCCAGTCTGGACAACCAGGAAAAACCCGAAGGCAAAGCCAAACCATTCTGGGAACTGGCCATCTGCAAAGCCGGAACCGATGTGGACAGAAACAAGAAGGACCTGATTGATGCCTATGGCTACCTGGGCTTCTTCTACCTCTCTAAAAAGAATTACGATTGCTCAAAGGCAGCTTTCCTGAAGGTTCAGGAGCTGGATGCCGCCAACGACAAAGCGAAACTTGCACTGGAAGATAAAATGGTGAAGCCCGCCAGCGGGAATTGTGATTTGATTAAGAATATGTGTAATAAATAAAATAGGACAGGGTAACGCCCATTCCAACAACATACTTTTGTAATGAAAAAGCTCTGGAATTTCCGGAGCTTTTTTCATTTAGCGAATCCTAATTCGCGTGCCCTATTAGGTTTGTGAATTCTTTGGTTAGTAACCTATATTTGGGAGGATTAGTAGGCATTCCGAATACTATAGAATAAATACAAAAACAATTTAATTGGAAGTAAAATGAAAATCGCACTGATTAAAACCGAAAAGGATTATCAAAAAGCGTTGAAGGAGTTGGAGAAAGTCTTTGATGCCAAACCAAACACGCCTGAAGGTGATTTGGGGCAAATGCTTGTTCTTCTGATTGAGGATTATGAAAAGAAGCATTATTCAATCGGGCCACCGGATCCGATAGAAGCCATCAAATACAGGATGGAAGAGCAAGAGCTAAAAAATAAGCGACTGTAAATTATGCTATGCCAGCCACGTGGTTGAGAGGACACTTATTTTCCTATCTCGTAGAATTTATCAGTAATGTAAAATACGGTGTCAACAAATTGTAGAACCCCACCTTTTGTCAATACGTTTTCGTCGTGCAAATCTTCCAGAATAATGCCTAAGTCAGGATGATGGTAGTCGTTATTTTTTGTGTTTACAAAACCGTTTGCCAGCATAAATAATCTGACATCTTCTAATTCGGTTTTTTCAGTTGCCTTAATGAAAGGCTGTTTTACCACCGAACTTATATTGTCATGTTGTTGCCTGAAGCCAATTAGCTCGTAGGCGGTATCCGGAAAGAAAAAATTGTGGAGCAATAAACTATGGAAATAATCTTCCCATGAACTATAGAAGATCGAGTCGTTTAACTTAATGACATTTTTCCGTCATTTAGAAAAACTTTTTGTTCGGCTCCTTCCGAAATATAGTTTTGGGGTGCATTCGAAATCCAAAGATTATGTGCAGTAATATAATTTTTCAGGATTTCTGTTTCCTGCTTTTTGTAGAGCTTTGATCCTTTAGCCATTGAACCTGGGCTTTGGCTTCGGCTAAGGTAACAGGCAACTGCTTGGATAACAGTTCCATTCCTAACTTCGCCCTTTCCTGAAATGATATTTTGCAATTCATGTTCATTTTCTTGCCTATTAAGGTAACGGTTTTTATTAAATTGTCAATGGCGTGGATGGGGGGCGTTTCTATTTGTAGCTTTTTCAATCTAATTTATGTGACTTAATTTGAAGGATGGATGAAAGGTTGAGCTAGTGTATCAGAGCTTTGCGTAATTCGGTTAATTTTCTCATTTTTACATTAGACCCTTGCTTTATACTATCTCCATGACAAATGAGCCACTATCTGATGACCGAGACTCAAAAAGCCAGCATAGAGTATTCAGGTATTCTATCAATATCTTATCCTACCATTATAATGGATATTCACGACCATTTGAAATAAAAAATTGGTGGGGATATATTCTGCCTTCCTTATGGTTTTCGTTGGTGACCATAACATTGGGATTTTGGGGCTGGGGGCCTCTTGCTTTGTTTCGAAAGTTAAGTCATATAAGGCATGCAACGGAAGCTTTGCATGTCAACTTCACTGGTGGCGAAGACGTTACCAAAATAGTAGAAGATTTTGCCTATTCTGACAAGACAAACTATGTCTGGAACAACCTGACAAATGCAACAAAATTGGTCTGTTCTCAAGAGGCTGTGCAAATAGTAACGGAAATACAGGAAGAATATACAGTGTCAGGGAAGCAATCTTTCTCCGATGAAAACATTGACTTCATCAACCATAGTCTTGGAAAGCTCAATTATGTGAGAATAGGAAGGATGGAAATGGATGATATTTTTGAAGCCATGAAATTGTATGATCGGTATCTGGAGGAAAATACAAAAGTTTAAGGAATCTGCTTGGGGTGTAATTTCATGAAATTCAATAATATATATTAAGTCGGAATCGCATTCCACAACAGGAACAATGCCCCGGCAGGCAAGACGACGCAATTACTCCCTTTTGTGTAAAAAACAAGTTTCATTTACATAACCACTCCTCTTTTTGTGTAAAAGACAAGTCTCATTTACACAATCACTACTCTTTTTATGTAAAAGACAAGTCCCATTTACACAATCACTACTCTCTTTGCGTGAAAGACAACTTACATTTATACAATCACAACTGTTTTTGTGCAAAAGACAAGTCTCATTTATACAATTACAACTGTTTTTGCATAAAAGACAAGTCTCATTTATATAATCACAACTGTTTTTGTGTAAAAAACTAAAGCTTTTGTGTGGTAAAGAGGAGTTGTTGACACAATTGGAATTGTTGTTGTGTCAAAACGAACCGTCGGGTGAGCTAAAAGACTAGAAACCAGCCTAATTCAGCTCGAAGTTGAAAATGGTGTGCATGTCGCTTACGTGGTAGTCGACTTTCAGCTTGCGGTCTTCGGTGTTTTCCACCTTGTAATTGAACTTTTCCTTGGAGGCTTCGTCCACGAAAAAGATATAAGCTCCCGAGCGGGTCCAGGTGCCGGATTTATCTTCCCCGTTGCGGCGCAGGCTGTATTTACCGTTCCCTGTCATGCGAAGATAGTCGCCTGTCTGCTTCTTGGTAGGCTTCGATTCCACACCGAATTCTTCCGTACCAACCAGGATCCAGTTCTTGCTGCAGAGGGAGGTGTCTTTCGGAGCGGCAGCCTTTGGTTTGGCAGCCGTACCTGTTTTAGAAGGAGCAGTGCCTGTTTTGGTTTGTGCTGAAAGGCTGAAGGTTCCGGTCAGGAACAAGGCGATGACGAGTAGGGTTGATCTCATGTGATTTGTTGTTGGATAGTTAAAGATAATAGTTTGAATATTTAATCAGGCGAAAATCATACCAGGTAAGAATATAAACTACCTTATTAGACCTCAGATTGTCATGATTTGTTAAGATAAAATATGATCTGGTTATCAATCATAATAATCATGAAAATCCGCGGTCTATTTTTTCAATTTATCCGGATACTGCAACAGGTAAAAATCCTCTTTTTTCCGCATGGCCAGTTTCAGGGCTTTGGTTTTGTCGGTATACCCGAGCAAATGCAAAACGCCATGCACCATCACACGCCTCAGTTCGGTTTCAAACAATTGCTCTTCCTGCCTTGCATTGTCTTTCACCCGGTCGATGCTGATATAGATATCACCGGCAATGATTTTGTCTTCCGAATAGTCGAAGGTGATCACGTCGGTATAATAGTCGTGTTTCAGGAAATCGCGGTTGATGCCCAGGAGGTATTTGTCGCTGCAGAAAATGAAGTTGAGGTCCCCGCTTTTCTTTTTGCAGGACAGGATAACCTTATTCAACCAGTTCTTGGTTTTGAGGGGTTCGCTCAGTTTGAAGCGAGGCAGTTCGGAATGGAAACAGATGGAGCTGGCAGGCACGAATTCAAATCAGTTGGCTGAAATTTTGAAATCAAGCACCACTTTGGAGCCGTTGTCTTCAAATTCAACTTTATCGGCCAGGTGTTTCATGAGGAAAACGCCTCTTCCATTCGGTTTTTCGATGTTCTCGGGATTGGTAGGGTCGGGGAGCTGGGCATAATTAAATCCTTCTCCTTCATCCTTCACCGAAAAGCGGAGGTGATCTTTATTGGAAAGATAGCAGATATCGATGTTCTTATTCGGGTTTGCCTTGTTGCCATGCTGAATGGCATTGTTTACAGCTTCGGTTATGGCAACCAGGATGTTGCCGTAATGATCTTCCCCGATATTGTATGTTTCGCAAATCGTGTTGACAAGCTTTTCGACGAAAGCCATGTTTTCCGATTGTGAGGTTATCCTGATTTTTTTCTCCTCTTCAGCCATTATTAGCATTTGGGTATGTTATTTTTCTTCAAAACTGTTAAAATAGTCCGATACTTTACTCTTGTAATACGGGTTCAGACTGGGGGGAACTGTCTTCAAAAGCTCTACTTCCCTTGCCTTTAACCTGTTGTATTCGATAAAGCTGTTTGGGTTGCTAAACTCTTGATTTTTAGGCTGATCGGCCTTTCTTTCGGAGTCCATTTCCCGCTCTTTCTCTGCCTTTTCATAGTCCAGCATTTTGTTTAAAATCTCCTGCTGGCGCTTTATCGTCTCCTGGGTTATACGCTTATTTACAAGATCGGTTTCAGTTTCATCCATTTTTTCTGAAGTATTGCCGAGGGAACCATTGCCTTTGCCGTCTTTTTTAAGCTGATCGGCCATCTTCTGGAGCATCTCCCGGATCGCTTCCTGCTGTGCCGCCATACGGGCAAACTCTTCGCTCATGCCTTGTCCGTTTTGGCCTTTTCCATCCTTCATTTTCTTCATCATCTGGCCCATTTTACTATTCAGGCTTTGCTGGAGCTGGCGCAGGGAGGCAGCGCTTTGTTTCTCGCCTTTGCCTCCGGGTTTGTTACAGCTTCCGGCGCCAGGTTTGCCTTTCTTGGCAGCATCCTGCATGGCATTCAGAGACTCGTTCAAAAGAAGCGCCAGATTGTTGACCGAAGTCATGGCAAACTGCTGCCGCGATGCCGCTTCGGCCGACTGCCTTTCCGCCAGGTTGGAGATGGCCTTATCCATATTGGAATTGATCTTGCCCACTTCGGTGTTGACAATAGCTCCAATCGCCGGATTGCGTTTGCTGAGCGCGAACAGGCTGTCTTCAATCATTTTGGAATCATCTTTCAGACGGTTCTGGTTCTGGGCGATTTTCACATACTGAGGATTATCGATCCTTGTTTTTTCCAGTGTTTTCATCAGGGCCTCCTGATCAAACGAAAGACGTACGAGATTCTGCAGGATCTGACGAAGGGCAGCTTCATCTTCCTCATTCTCCTGATCCTGCATTTGTGCCTGCATCTGAGAAAGCTTCTGCGACATCTCCTGCATCTTTTCGGCAGCCGATTTGCCTGACTTGGATGCTTTTTT
>DASYGQ010000185.1:0-15260 GCA_035999585.1 Bacteroidia bacterium
TGGCGGGATACCAACCGAAAAACAATCCCACAGCCGCAGAGAAAATAAAGGAAAGAAGGATGGAGCTGAGTGTTATTTCAACTGGCCAGCCTCCGAGCTGGGCCACTGCCTCCGACACCAATATTCCCAAAATAACACCAATAAGTCCTCCAAGAAAACTGATGAAAATTGATTCAATCATAAATTGCATCAGTACATCCCTGCTTTTGGCTCCAACAGCGAGGCGGATGCCGATCTCTCTTGTGCGCTCGGTCACTGAAACGAGCATGATGTTCATAATGCCGATCCCTCCCACGAGAAGCGAAATACTTGCGATGCTTCCCAGCAAAATGGTCAGCACTTTTGAGATGGATCCGAAAATATTACCGATATCCGCCTGAGTCCTGACTGTGAAATCATCATCGTCGTTAGCGGCCAGTTTGTGCCGGAGGCGGATCAGTTTGCTGATTTCATCCACGGCATCATCCACCTGTTTTTCGGAAAGGGCAGAGGCGAGAATACTATTTACATTCAGCGTAGTAAGCATTCTTTTTTGAACTGTCAGGAAGGGAGCGATAATGACATCATCCTGATCCTGGCCGAAGCTATTCTGCCCTTTTTTCTCCAGCATGCCAATGATCTTAAAAGGTATGTTGTTGATGCGGATGCTTTGTCCGATCGGATTGGCGCCTTCTCCAAACAGATTGGTGACAACCGTTCTTCCCACAATACATACTTTCGCTGCTGTCCGCTGTTCCTGGGCCGAGAAAGCACTGCCTTCCTCCACACTTACATTTCTTACAATGAAGTAGTCGTTCAGTCCACCCACCACCATGGTTCTCCAGTTTTGAGAACCGGCAATAACCTGGGATGGCTTTTGGACAACCGGTGTTACCGCACTTACAAGCTGGCAGCGTTCGGAGATAGCTTCGGCATCCTCTTTCCTCAGGCTTTGCGATGAACCTGCTTCCATTCTGACGCCTCCTGCTGTGATAGCACCCGGAAAGATCATGATGGTGTTGGTGCCCAGGCTGGCCACCGAAGCCTGTATATTTTTGCGTGATCCCTCTCCGATGGCGAGCATAGCGATAACAGAAGCTACCCCGATGATGATCCCTAGCATAGTCAGAAAAGTCCGCAATTTATTTTTGCTTAAAGAGCGGTAAGAGACTTTGATAAGATTGAGGATATTCATTTGCTGTTCGCTTCAGGCACATTTACCGGATACTGTTTCAGTACTTCACGTGCGATTGTGCGTTTTTCCACTTTGTTGTTGGAAATGATTTTTCCGTCCTTGAAGACTACATTGCTCATTGCGCAGGCGGCAATATCGGGTTCGTGTGTAACCATGACGATAGTGATCCCCTTTTCATTGAGATCCTGGAAAATCTCCATGATCTCATAGCTCGTTTTCGAATCAAGGTTGCCGGTAGGCTCATCGGCCATGATGACCACCGGTTGATTAACGAGGGCACGGGCGATGGCCACGCGTTGTTGCTGGCCCCCGGATAATTGATTGGGCAGGTGTTCAGCTCTTTCGGCCAGGCCAACGGATTTCAATGCTTCCCCGGCTCTCTTTTTCCGATCAGCAGCTCCCACATGACTGTTGTAAAGGAGCGGCAGTTCCACATTTTCAATGGCAGAGGTGCGTGCAAGAATGTTGAACGACTGGAAGATGAAGCCTATTTTGAGGTTACGGAGTTCAGCAAGCTGATTCTTGTTGAGCTTGAGCACATCCACACCATCCAGGAAATACGAACCTCTGCTTGGATTATCCAGGCAACCGATGATATTCATGAAAGTGGATTTCCCTGAACCGCTTGCACCCATGATGGCAACGAAGTCGCCTTTGCGGATATCCAAGGAAACACCTTGCAGGGCGTATACTTTTACGTCTCCCATCACATACGTGCGGAAAAGGTCTTTGACGGAAATGATATTGCTTGTGTCGCTTTCCATTAGTGGGGTGACCGCCGGGGCGACATTTTAGGCATGAAAGGATTGCTTGTTTTGGGTGCGGATTTCACCTGCTCTTTGTTTATTCCTGTTACCACCTCGTCTCCTTCTTTCAGAGCGCCTTCCACCTCAATGAAAGATCCATCCGAGAGCCCTGTGCTTACCCGCACAGGCCTGACATCTTTGCCCTGAAGAACCCATACATAACCAGGGCGGGATCCGGGCTGAGAGGATATCATGCCTTTGCTGGTGTTGGTTGCACCGGCTGTCTGACTGATAAAGAAAGCACGAAGAGAATCGGGAATAATTTTGGAATTGTTAAGGTATTCTTCCGGTGGCATAAAATGGAGGGCGTTCGAAGTAATGCGCAGAATGCCGGTGTGTGATTTTACCTTAATATTGATATTCGCCGTCATACCCGGCATCAGTTTTAAGTCGGGGTTACTCACGTTGACGATGACGATGTAATTGACTACATTCTGGATCATGACAGGATTTAAACGAACCTGCTGTACATGGCCAGTGAAAACGGTATCGGGATAGGCATCTACAGTAAACAGCACGGTTTCTCCTTCTTTTACCTGCCCGATATCCGCTTCCGCCACATTGGCCTGGACCTGCATTTTTGTAAGGTCATTGGCTATGGAAAAGAGTGTGGGTGTATTGAAACTGGCAATAACTGTCTGCCCCACATCCACATTTCTGGAAATAACTGTTCCGCTGATCGGGGCCCGGATTGTTGCATACTGAAGATTGATGACGGCTCTGTTCAGCTGGGCTTTAAAAGATTTGATGGCGCTTTTGGCTGATTCAAAATTGGAAAGAGCAAGGTCATAATCAGCCTGGGCACTGACTTTCTGATCAAACAAAGATTTTGTACGGTCAAATTCGCGTTTGGCCTGATTGTACTGACTGACAGCTTTTTCAAGACCGGCTTCCGCATCATCCCGTGTGGCTGCAAGAAAGGTGGTGTCGATCAAAGCAATGATCTTGTTTTTTTTGACCACCGAATTGAAATCAACGAATATCTTTGAAACGATTCCGGAGACCTGAGTCCCAACCAGAACAGTGGTATCGGCGGTCAGAGTTCCCGTCGCCGTTACTGTAATGTTCACATCCCCTTTCTCTGCGGTGGATGTCCGCCAGAAATAAACCGGAGCTTTGTTGCGGGAGTAGTTTACGTAATACAAACCCGTAGAAAGCACCAATCCTACGCATACCAAAAGAATTATGGTTGTCCTTTTCATGTTCAGATGATTGATTCTTCCTGTGGTACTATTTAAAACGAAACCGGTTTGCCCATGTAAAAATCAATGACTTTGATTTTAAACAGGTAATCATATTTTGATTGCAATACCGATTGTTCAGCTTTCAGGAAATTGTTTTTTTCGATCAGATAATCCACGGAACTGCTCAGGCCGAGTGCATATTTCTTTTCCATGTCTTTGTAAGCTCTCTCTTCGGAACTAAGCTCTTCTTCTGCGGCCAGATATTTATTGCCCGATCCCACCAGATCGGTATAGGCCTGTTCGATGCTTTTCCGGAGATTGTTTTTGACGGCCTGTTCGGATTGTGTGCTTAAGGCAACATTTATTTTTGCTTTTTGCATGGCATATCTTGCCTGGAAATTATTGAAGATGGGTATGCTCAGGTTCAGGCTGATGACCTGTCCGAAATTGTCGCTGAACTGGTCGCTCATGGGATAATTATTTCTGATAACTCCATTGACCGGCACCGGACCAATCACCTGTTCGGCAGGATTGTTTTGCAGAAAACCGATGCTGCCCAACTGGTAACCCGAATAATAATTCAGCCTGCTGGAGTTGCTGGAATAGCCGGATCTCAGGCTTGCTCCCAAACTTAGTTTTGGCAGATAAAGGCTTTTTGCAATTTTTGTCCCGGTCAGGGCTGCTTCTGTATTGAAAGCTGCACCCATTACCTGAGGCATTATCCCCTCGGCCGTCTTGTATATTTCGGCCGGATTGAGCAAAGCAGAAGGACTTAAATTGCTGATATCGGGTCGTTCTATCTCAAATCCGCTATATACAGGGGTTTCCATTAACTGAAGAAGGACCACTTTCGCCAGTTGCAATTGGTTTCCAGCCATCACGATTGCGAGTTTATCGGAGGATAGCTGAGCCTGGATCTGAAGAAGATTGCTTTCAGGGAGCTTTCCGGCATTTACGTATTTGCTGGTTCTTTCCACCTGTTCCAAAGTCGCTTCTGCCTGCTTTTGGGCAATCTGAACGGCTTCGTAATTAAAAAGCACCTGCAGGTAAGCTGTCATCACATTCAGGGTAAGATCATTTTTGATGCGCTCCACATCCAGGATGCTGGCATCGTAGAAAAATCTGTTTTGCCGGATTGTATTCAGATACAGGAAGCCGTTAAACACAACAGCATTTGCGTTGAGGGAAGCATTGTTTGTAGCAAAATTCTGATTGGTAAATTGATAGGTAAAAGGATCCAGTGTCCGGCCAAAGTTGAATGCCTGCGCATCTGAAGCGTTCAAGGTGGGAAAAAAGTTTGCAACGGATTGGGCATAATTAATTTCATTCAGGCCGCAGTTCAATCTGCTCTGGTTTACGTCTATGTTCTTATATATGGCCCGCGAAAGGCATTCTTTGAATGACCATTCTTTCGTTTGACCACTTAGCCCGGAAAGAACCGCAACCATGCATATAAACGAAAATACAAACCTCTTCTTCATGAAATGATTCATTAGTTCAGGCAATTCGAAACCTTATCCGGAAGGGATCTGGATAGTTTTAACGCTCGTGATGAAATTGAAAATTATCCGGCCTGTCCGTCTGTTGACCCGAATATGATCAGGATCAGAAATCCGGCCAGTACCGACAGGAAAGAGGCCAGGTTAGCTGCAAATGAGGGCGAGGGCGACAGATAGGCTATGTAAAACGGAATAGCAATCAATGCCAGACAAAAAGCATAGAGCGGGATTTTCTTTTTCATGATCTTATGATTTATTTTTCTCAAAAGTATTCTCTGAGCAAGAATCGCAGAATGAGGGATATCAATACGGCTTATGAGAATAATCAGTTCCGGCTTAATGAAAAGAAAATCCCTGCCTTACGGGGCAGGGAAAAAGGAAAAACGCTGTGTCTTAGGCAACAGAAATTTCCTTTTTAATGGATGCTTGCGCTACATCTTTTTTGGGAAGTGAAAGCTTGAGTATGCCACCTTCGTATTTGGCGTCAATCTTATCCGTAAGCAGATTTTCAGGAAGCATGAAGGAGCGACTGAAACTGGAATAAGAAAATTCCCGCCTCGTATAATTTTTGTCTTTTTCCTCTTTTTCTTCTTTCTTTTCCGAACTGACGGTCAGAACTTTTCCTTCAACCTCAACTTTGAAGTCTTTCTTTTCCAGGCCAGGAGCTGCCAGTTCAATTTTAAAGTCTTTGTGATTTTCAATGATATTTACCGAAGGAATTTTGGCAGAAAGTCTCAGGTTGACCAGGTTAAGGCCCAAGTCTGAAAACTCCGGGTTCAACAGGTTATCATTGTTAAAAAAGTCGCTGACCAGTGAGGGCAGGTGGTTTCCGTTTCTTTTGAGTACGAGTGTCATTTTGTTTTGGTTTTCGTGATGAAATTATTTTGATGAAAATTCAAGTCCGGTATCTCAATCTTCCGGAACCAGTATTTCTGATTTCAGTTCAATGTTGTTTTCTACACTGCTCACTCCCGGAGCGCACCAGGCGGCCTGTTCTGCATCTTTCCTTTCAACCCAGGACCTCACACTTCCCGACAGAATCACTTTACTTCCGCGAGCTTCCACTTTTATTTTCTGAGAGTCGATGGTTGCATTTCTTTGTAAAGCCAAAGCAATTTTTTGTTTGATATCGGTAGCTGTCAGTTTTGGTACAACTCTGATATTATTTGTAACTGCCCAGACGCCATTCAGATTGATGATAACGTTTCTGGCTGCTTCACGCTGGAATTCCCACTCCACTTCTCCATCCAGACTCACCCAGCCGTTTTCGACTTTCACCTTGATTCGGTTCTCCTGCACAGCGCTTTGCCATTTGAGTGCATCCACTATCGCTGCGGCTATGTCAGAGTCGTTTTTTCTGTCGGAAGGACTGAGCCTCACCTCAATTTCTTCGGCTACCGCTTTTACTCCGAATACCCTTTTAGCGGCATTCTCTGCGGATATTTTTTTGGAATAGGCATTTACAGTTCCAGACAGGGTAACAACACCGTCTTTGACAGCCACTCCGATTTCACTTGAGTTGAGGAATGGCTCCCATTTGAGCTCATTCATCACATTTGTTTGGATTTCAAGATCTGTTTTCATGTTCAGTTATTTATAATTGGTTTATGTTCCGTTTGAATCTGGAACAAAGTACGTGTGCCGAAGCACAGAATAAAATGACAGTCATCAAAGATGAGTTGATATTTATCAGCAACGGATCGCTTATTGTGCAACCCAGGCTCCGTCCACGGGAATGGAATCGCCTGTTATGAAGGAGGCAGCATCCGAGCAGAGCCAAATGACGGTTTCAGCGACCTCTTCCGGTGTCCCCATTCGTCCAACGGGTTCCATACTTTCAAACTGCTTCTCGGCAGCTTCTACCTTGCCGGTCATGCGGTCGACCATGGGTGTTTTGATTGCACCCGGACACACAGCGTTGATCCGTATTCCTGTTTTTGCGTTTTCAAGCGCAGCCGTCTTTGTTAAGCCGCTAATTCCATGCTTCGAAGCTGTATAGGCAGGAAGACCTGGAAAACCCACAAGTCCGGCTATGGAAGAGGTATTGACGATAGCTCCTTTGCTTTGTTTAAGCATACAGGTAATTTCGTATTTCATGCAGAGCCATACTCCTTTGAGGTTAACATTTAATGTCTTATCCCAATTTTCCTCTGTGCACTCGTGCGTCATGGCTGAAACCCCTTCAACACCCGCATTGTTGAAAGCGAAATCGAGCCTGCCGAATTCAGATACTGTCTTGTCGATAAGCGCTTTCACATCGACGCTCTTTGAGACATCGCATTTGACAAACAAGACCTTGCCTCCCATGGCTTTTATCAGGCGAAGGGTCTCCGGATCCTCAATCCAGTCAGCGATGACAACGTGTGCTCCTCTTTGGGCAAAGGCTACGGCTGTTGCTCTGCCGATCCCGAAACTACCTCCGGTTACCAATGCCACTTTGTTTTCAAATATCTTTTCCATGTGTTTGGTTTTAATTTGTTGATGATGTATTTTAAGAGATAACGGGTTTTAGCTTTGTGCGTTTTTCTTCCGCCTGCTTGATATTAGTAATGCCTTCGATCAGGGCATCGGGATTGAACGAAATGCTGTCAATTCCCTTTCCGACCAGGAACTGTGCGTACTCCGGAAAATCACTGGGCGCCTGGCCACAAAGTCCCACCGGGATCTTACTTTTTCGGGCTTTGGTTATCAGTGTTGATACGAGTGCTTCAGCTGCTTCATTTTGTTCACTGAATAATGGGCTGATAATCGAATTGTCTCTGTCAATTCCAAGAGTAAGCTGAGTCAGATCATTGGATCCAATGGAAAAGCCATCAAAAATCTCTGCAAATTGTTCGGCAAGCAGAATGTTCGATGGGATTTCTGCCATCACATAAATCTCAAGTCCGTTCTCTCCACGCTTCAGTCCATGAGATTCCATCAGGTTAACTACTTTTCTGCCTTCTTCAGGAGTCCGGCAAAAGGGGATCATGAGCTTGACATTGTCCAGGCCCATTTCATTTCTGACTTTTTTCATCGCTTCGCACTCCAGCCTGAATCCTTCTTTATACCGCTCGTGGTAATACCTTGAGGCGCCCCGGAAACCAAGCATTGGATTTTCTTCCCTGACTTCGAACTCATCGCCACCCAAAAGATTGAAATATTCATTGCTCTTGAAATCGCTCATTCTGACTATCACTTCTTTGGGATAGAAAGCGCTGGCAATGGTGGCAACAGCCTGAGAGAGTTTATCCACAAAATAGGCTTGCTTGTCGCTATAGTGATGAGTCAGTTTTTCAATTTGTTCTTTCGTTTCCTTATTTTTTAAGGTATTGAAATTGATGAGAGCCATTGGATGGATGCGAATGGCATTGTTGATGATAAATTCAAGGCGCATGAGCCCGATTCCCTGGTTGGGAAAAAAGGAATATTTGAATGCTTTTTCGGGATCGCCGAGAATGAGCATGACTTTTGTGGCCGGTAATTGCAGATGAGCGAAATCCACCTGATTTTCAGTCCAGTCAAGCTTGCCAGCATAAACAGTTCCTGTTTCACCCTGTGCACAGCAAACTGTAACAATATCTCCGCTTTTTATTTGGTGACTGGCCTGACCGGTTCCCACAATGGCTGCAAGTCCGAGTTCGCGGGCAACGATGGACGCATGGCTGGTTCTTCCGCCTTTGTCCGTGATGATCGCAGCTGCTTTTTTCATGATGGGATCCCAATCCGGGTTCGTCAGTTCTGTCACTAAAATTTCGCCCTGTTTCAGAAGGCCGCTTTCCGAAGGAGATGATAGGATCCTTGCTATACCTGAAACAATCTTGCTGCCAATGGCATTCCCGGTAACAAGGGGAGTTCCTTTTTTTTCCAGGATGTATTCAGTATGAATCAAAGAAGGGTG
Organism: Bacteroidia bacterium; assembly: GCA_035999585.1. GTDB lineage: Bacteria > Bacteroidota > Bacteroidia > Palsa-965 > Palsa-965 > Palsa-965. The sequence goes on from DASYGQ010000185.1 coordinate 8,544, forward strand.
ACTATGCGCTGTTTCAGGCCTTGCCTGAACAATGTAAAGGGATCCCGTTAAACCATCTTTCGCCCATTCAATGTCCATCGGTGTTTTATAATGCTCCTCAATCAACAGCGCCCATTGGGCGAGCTTGTTAATCTCTTCATCGTTTAATACATAGCTTTCCTGCAGGTCCAGCGGTGTATCCGTATTTTTGATTGTGTTTTCAGAAGAAGACCCGGAGTCTTCCGAAAAAACCATTGTTTTTTCCTTGGACCCCAGTTTCTTGAAGACAATACCGTTTTTATTCTTGCGGAATGTGGGCTTGAAAATGCCATATTCATCCGGGCTCACGGTGCCTTGTACAATGTTTTCTCCGAGGCCCCAGATACCACTGATCAATACCAGGTCACGGAAGCCTGATTCCGGTTCAAGTGTGAACGTAACACCTGAACAGGCCAGATCAGAGCGGACCATTTTCTGAATACATACGGAGAGAGCGACATCCATGTGGCGGAAGTGATTGTCTTCGCGATATTTAATGGCCCTGTCGGTAAACAGTGAAGCGAAGCAACGCAGCACCGCTTTCTGTACGCTTTCAATGCCTTTTATATTCAGATATGATTCATGCTGACCTGCAAAACTCGCAGATGGTAAATCCTCAGCGGTGGCGCTGCTTCTAACCGCGACTTCAGTGATATCATTGTATCTCCTGCACAGTTCTTCATATGCAGAGAAAATTTCATAAACGATGGGTTGTGGCATGGTGCCGTTGAGTATCAGCGCCCGGGCTTTCGCTCCTGTTTCATGCAGATTTGATAAATTGGATCTGTCCAGCTTATCCATGAGCTGACTCAGTTTGTCCTTCAGTTTATTCCCGGAGATGAATTCCCAAAATGCCTTGGTGGTGACACAAAAGCCATCGGGGATATGAATTCCTTTGGGTGTAAGCTCATTGTACATTTCTCCCAGCGAGGCATTTTTTCCGCCCACTTTTTTTATATCACGCATGTGTATATCCTGAAGCCAGGCAATGTATTCCGTTTCAGCAGTTTCGTTTTTCATGATTTCTGTTTTAATTCCGTCAAATTTCAATCTGATATATGAAACCGCGTATGACGCTTGTCATAATGAGCCTTGATGCAGATCAGGTGGCCGGGTTTTCGTGTTTCCTAATATTGTCTCATCAAAAAGACTCTTTTGGAATTGGAAGAATTAAATCAATAAAACATGTCTGATCAGGTAACATACATACTCAAAGCATCCGGGGAACGTGTTCCTTTTTCCCAGGAGAAGCTTGGTAAATCATTAATGCGCTCTGGCGCGGGTAAGGATTCGATACAGTTTGTAGTGGATGAAGTGAAGAAGAAACTTTACGATGGTATCCCTTCATCCCATATTTACCGCATGGCATTCGGTTTCCTGAAAATGCAATCCAAGCCGGTTGCTTCCAGGTATAAACTGAAGCAGGCCATTATGGAGCTGGGTCCTTCCGGCTATCCTTTTGAAAAATACATCGCTGAAATCCTTAAGCACAAAGGTTTTGCAGTTAGGATAGATGAAATCGTAAAAGGGCACTGCGTCAGCCATGAGATTGATGTGATCGCTGAAAAAGGCGAAGAGCGGTTTATGGTGGAATGCAAATACCACAACAGCACGGGAATAGTGTGTGATGTGAAAATACCATTGTATATACATGCACGTTTTATGGATGTGGAGAAGGAGCTTGACGGTAATAATCCCGGAAGCACCCGGTTTTACCGGGGCTGGGTGGTGACTAATACCAAATTTTCCGAAGATGCCATTAAATACGGCCGTTGTGTGGGGCTTAATCTGGTCGGCTGGAATTTTCCAGAGAAAGGAAGCCTGCGCGATGAAATAGACTCATCGGGTCTTTATCCGTTGACCTGTCTCATCTCCCTGACACGCTCTGAAAAGCAAAAGCTGATTGACAATAAAGTGGTCCTTTGCCGTGAAATAGTCAATAATCATCAATTGCTGATGCAGACCGGAATATCTGTTGACAGGATAGGAAATATTCTCAAAGAAGTGGATGTGCTTTGCGGGCCACAGGCCAATGCAGAAATAAGCCCCGAACCCTCCATTGAAAAAAAGAAATTATGAGTGTTAAATCCAAAATCAGCATCCGTTTTCTCGGAGCGGCAGGAACGGTAACCGGTTCGAAATTTCTTATTTCTGCCTGTGGTAAGCAGGTACTTATCGACTGCGGCATGTTTCAGGGTCTTAAAGAGCTCCGGCTTCAGAACTGGGATAAGCTTCCTGTGGATGTATCAAAGATTGATGTGGTGCTGCTTACTCATGGTCATCTGGATCATACCGGTTATCTGCCGCGACTTGTCAAAGATGGCTTTAAAGGCAAAATCAGGGCGACAGCCCCGACGCTTGAAATTGCACGTATCATTCTTCAGGACAGCGCACGCATTCAGGAGGAGGATGCTGAAAGGGCCAATGCGGAGAAATTCAGCAGACATTCGCCTGCCTTGCCTTTGTATACCACTGAAGATGTCGGTTATACCCTGCCTTTATTCGAAGCCGTGCCTCTGGATGAATGGATACAACTCGGCGATAAGCTTTCGGTCCGATTCAGTTATAACGGCCACATTCTGGGTGCTTGTTTCATTGAGCTGAAAGCCGGGAATAAACTGCTGGTGTTTTCCGGGGATATTGGCCGTGAAAACGACCCGCTGATGTTCCCTCCCCAAAAGCCGGAGCATGCGGATATCCTTCTCATTGAGTCCACCTATGGAAACCGTCTGCATCCCCCCGCCCCTGAACAAGAACTGGAGAGGCTCATCAATGAATCGGTAAGCAAGCAAGGCACAATCATTATCCCCAGCTTTGCTGTAGAACGTACGCAGATGCTCATGTATATGCTATGGAAGCTGAGGGACCAAAAAAAGATTCCGCCGCTTCCTGTATATATGGATAGTCCGATGGGAAATAATGTTCTGCAAATCTTCCATCAGTTTCCGGAATGGCATAAACTTTCAGAATCCGATTGTACAGCTATGTGCAAGGATATACAACTCATTGACACGATGAAGGAGACCCTTAAGCTGGCAGCTGACAAACGACCGAAGATTGTCATTGCCGGAAGCGGAATGGCCTCGGGTGGAAGAGTGTTGACCTATTTTCAATTTTACCTGGAAGATCCTTCTGCAACGATATTGCTGGCAGGTTATCAGGCCGAGGGTACCCGCGGGCGTAAATTGCTGAATGGTGATAAGGAACTCAAGGTATTTGGTAAACTTCTGGAAGTAAAGGCGACAATTGGAAATATGGAAGGCCTTTCGGCCCATGCTGATCAGGCTGAGTTGCTGAGATGGCTAAACAAACTGGATAAGGCTCCGGAAGAAATATATATTGTGCATGGCGAGAAAGAAGGTGCGGAAGGGCTGCGTGATAAAATCAAGGAAGTATACGGTTGGAATTGCGGGATACCCAAGCCGAATGATTACGCGGAAATTGCAAACTTCTGACGGATGAATGAGCCTTTGAAAACAAACGAACTGAAACTGAAAGACCTTGGTATTGATACGTACCGGGAGAATATCATTTTCTTGAATTTTGACAGCCAGGTCTGCCAGTCAGAAGGATTGGTCGCACTCACCAGAGTTTTTGTTGAATTCGGAGGCATGAGCATAACTGCTACTCTCAATGTATTTCACTCAAAAATACTGAGGCACGACGAGGCCGGGTTATCCATGGAGGCGATGAAGCGGCTTGGAGCAAAGGAAGGCGACACCATAAATATATCTCATTTAAAACCCATTGCATCCCTAGGCAAGGTGCGTGCGAAAATGTTCAGGAAAGAGCTCAGTGAAACCGATTTCCATGAAATCATTTCGGATGTGGTGGCCGGGCATTATTCCAACATTGAGCTGGCTGCTTTTATTTCCGCCTGCTCGGGAGACAATCTGTCACTCCCTGAAATAATCGGTCTTACCAAAGCTATGGTTGAAACCGGACAGAAGATACACTGGCTGAGGAAAATGATTCTGGACAAGCACTGTGTGGGTGGATTGCCAGGGAACCGGACTACACCGATTGTTGTTTCCATTGTAGCAGCTGCCGGTCTGGTTATCCCTAAAACCTCTTCGAAGGCCATCACTTCTCCTGCCGGAACATCAGACGCCATGGAAACGATGACCACGGTTGATCTGGATCTTGAGGCGATCAAAGCCGTGGTTGAAAAGGAAAACGGCTGCATGGTATGGGGCGGAGCGGTGAATCTCAGTCCGGCAGATGATATCCTGATCTCTGTTGAAAAAGCACTGGACGTGGATAGTGAGGGTCAAATGATCGCATCGGTTCTTTCAAAGAAAGCGGCGGCGGGAGCTACACATGTATTGATTGATATTCCGGTCGGGCCCACTGCAAAGGTGCGTTCCAGGGAAGAAGCGTTGCGCCTGCAATATTATTTCAAAGCGGTCGGGGATGCCCTGGGACTTCATACGGAAGTAATCATTACAGATGGCCTGCAACCGGTAGGCAGAGGTATTGGACCTGCTCTGGAGGCAATTGATATTCTTTCTGTGCTCAGGAATGAACCGGATGCCCCTGATGACCTGAGATCGCGGTCACTGAAGCTGGCTGTAGCCCTGCTTGAATTGTCCGGCAAATACGATGCAATTACCGGGTCTCAGGAAGCACGTCGGATATTGGAGAGCGGCGAGGCGCTGAGAAAATTCATGGCTATTTGCAAGGCTCAGGGAGGCTTCCGGGAACCGGGATTGGCGCCTTATCACGAGGATGTTGTTTCTGACCGCGATGGCGTAGTCAAATCCGTGGATAACAGAAAGCTGGCCCGACTGGCAAAAATGGCGGGAGCTCCGCTGGCTCCATCAGCAGGGGTGCGTTTTTATTCACCTCTGGGGAAAAATATCCGTAAAGGCGATCTGCTTTTTTGTGTGTATGCCGAGGCACAGGGAGAACTGGAGTATGCCATGGAATACCTCAAAACAACCAGTTCCATTTTACAAATTGAATAAGAATGAATGACCTGCTTCTGGCTTTTCCGGGCAATATGGATTTTACAAAAATGCTGTCTGCTCAAACGGGTATAGACATCGGGGAACTGGAAATGCACCGTTTCCCGGATGGAGAAAGTTATGTGCGCGTGGATAGCAGCGTGAAAGACAAAAAGGTTGTGCTGGTTTGCACATTGAATATGCCTGACGAAAAGCTCTTGCCTTTGTATTTCCTGTCTGAAAACCTGAAAGAAATGGGCGCACTTTCGGTTAGCCTTGTTGCTCCCTACCTCTCTTATATGAGACAGGATAAAGCATTCCATCCCGGGGAAGCCGTGACATCCGGATATTTTGCTGCTTTTGTGTCCTCCTTTGTGGACCGGCTGATCACAGTTGAACCTCACCTTCACCGCAGATCATCCTTGTCAGAGATTTATTCTTGCCCTGCGGAAACGATTCATGCCGATGAACTGATCTCGGATTGGATCCGCAATCATGTAAAAGACCCTCTTCTAATCGGTCCGGATAAAGAAAGCGAGCAATGGGTTTCAGCGGTAGCGAAGGATGCGGGAGCACCCTGGATTGTACTGGAAAAAGAAAGAAAGGGTGATTCAGATGTTGTGGTATCCGTGCCGCATACGGAAAAGTATCGTTTCTATACACCCGTTCTGGTGGATGACATCATCTCCACGGCACATACCATGATTGAAACGTTGAAACATCTCGAAAAGGCAGGTATGAGACCGGCGGTTTGCCTGGGTGTGCATGCTGTATTTGCCGGAGATGCGTATGGCAATCTGATGAAAGCCGGGGCCGGGAATGTGGTGAGCTGTAACACAATCCTGCATGCGAGCAATGGAATCGACATCTCGCCGCTGATATCTGCCCTTTTGTAAACCCGGTCTTCAGATCATAGCTTCCTTTTCCATGCTGAGCAGCTCGCCATCGAGATTAAACTTCAGGTGATAGAGATTCGCCGCATCGCTTAGCTCCACTTTGTAAACAAACTGCCCGCTGATATCCACGATCGTATTGATTCCCCAGATAAAGGCTTTGCTGAAATGCGTGTTCAGATAAGCTGTAAAGAGACAGGGTACTTCAGGAATGCTTTTCGGTGTTTTAAATGCACTGGCTGATTTTTCCATGATCCGTTTTTGGGAGTAGTTTTACTTCACCTGGTTGCAGGAATTGTTTATGAATTTCTCAGGATTCATCTTAAATGTTTCCTTGCAGGTACTGGAATCAAAATAATAGGTTTTGTCTTTGTATTTCCACGTAAAGGCCTCACCTGTATCGGAAATTTTCATATTACAGACAGGGTCAAAGACGGGGGCTGTGGACTGGGCCGTTTTTCTGGTGGTGCTGCAGGAAAAGGCAATCAAACTGAATACGATAAGAATCAGGTTGCGGCCATGGCTTGAAGGAGGAAATAAAGAAGTTGTGTTTCTAAAGTTGGCTCGGGTTTTCATAATTGTATTTTTAGCAGATTGTCTCTTGCAAGTATAGGAGGAAAATAGGCCAGGGGTCATGATCAGCAGCATTGCATTGTATGACAGATATCATCTGCATTCCACAGATATATCATTCAATCACGCGTCCTAAATGCTGTTCTTGGCATATGAAAAAGAAAGTGGATCAGCCGGAAGTTTTTGAGAAAGAGCCGGTTTCAACTGGGGGGAAACCCAAAACTGGCTCTGAAGGTGATACCAGAGACATCAGCATCTGGATCGATTCGTATGAAGATCTTTTCTCT
>DASYGQ010000208.1:0-2295 GCA_035999585.1 Bacteroidia bacterium
CCTGCAACCAAAGTTGCCGGTGAACTGATGAGTGTTCCTGACTTTGCATCCGACGACAATGCACCTTTCGCCACTGAGAAAAAATACTTGGCCAATTTCAAAAAAGCAGCTCTTATGGTTGCAGGCGCAGCTGTACAGAAACTGATGATGGAACTCGCCAAAGAACAGGAAGTTCTGATGAATGTAGCAGACATGCTTATCGACATCTACGTTTCCGAATCACTGATGCTTCGTGTTGAAAAACTGGTTGGTATCCGTGGCGAAGAAGCCTGCAAGGAGCAACTCGATATGATGCGCATTTACCTGAACGATGCTGCAGACCGCATCCACAAAAACGGGAAAGAAGCCATCAATTCATTCTCGGAAGGCGATGAGCAACGCATGATGCTCATGGGCCTGAAACGTTTCACCAAGACCGACCCTTTCAATAGCAAAGAGGCCCGCAGAAGAGTGGCTGCCAAACTGGCCACTGAGAACAAGTACTGTTTCTGACAGATCTGAATCCATCCCAAAAGCCGTCTCCGTTAAAGAGGCGGCTTTTTTCTTTTAACACACCGGGACTCCCTGATTCATCTGAACCAAAGAAAATCTTACCTTTTACTCATCCACAATTTTAAAATTATTTCTCATCATCCTCTCTGCTTCATAAGAATGCGTATTTAGTCGTCTTGAAGTATTACCCAAATTCTTATCTTAGCTTTCTCTACCAATCTTTCATGAAGCCTTTCCATCTTGTTTTAATGTTATTCCTTTGTCTCCTGGTGTCCAGATCTTCTTTTGCGCAGGACAAAGATGGAAAAAGGGAACCCTCCCGGTCAAAAGAAACGGGCGTTGCCACAACCGTTCATAAAAAGAAAAAAATCAAATTGCATGTCACTTACGACTCCTTGTTCATAAGGGATTATGACAATCTGCTGAGTGTAACACTCCCCTTCTCGACTTCTTATCTGATGGTGGACATTACCGACAAAGCAAATAAAAGTGTCCTTAACTTCAGGCCCAAACAGGATCTGAATGTGGGACTTGGACTGGGCTACCAATGGCTGGGCCTGAGCTACTCAGTTGCCCCGGGAGCGCTCAATCCCACCGACAAGTCCAGAGGCACCACCCAATACACGGATTATTCATTCTCATTCTCCGGCCGACGTTTCATTCTCGACATGTATTTTGAACAGTACCAGGGATTTTTCATCAACAACTACGCATCTTTTCCGAAACAATCAAAAACCGACACCTCAGTTATTTTTCCTCAACGTCCGGATATGAAAGCCATCAGTACAGGACTGAGCTTCTATTACCTTCAGAACTATACCCGTTTCTCCTACAAAGCTGCGTTCGGATGCTCGGAAGAACAGTTAAAAAGCGCCGGCACTTTTCTTTACGGGGGATATATATCCACCTTTAACATGAGTGCCGATTCCGGCCTTGTTTCGGGTAAATACAAGAAATATCTGGGCGGATATTGCAGCATAGATCATTCCAACTCACTGAATATTGGCATGGCCGTTGGCTACATGTATTCTTTCGTCATCAAAAAGCATTTCTACGCAACCATTTCTATCAATCCTGGATTCTCATACCTGAACTATCGGTCACATGCATATGGACAGCGGGACACCGTTTCAGGTCACCGCGACAGCACTTATCTTGTTAAATCCAATTCAAACCTTGGCTTCCGCCTGCAATCGCGAATTGCACTGGGATATAATTCGCCGCGTTGGTATGCGGGAATAAATTTTGCCGGAGACGCCTTTTATCAAAATGAATCGGTTGCCCGCTCAAGCCTTGATTATTCAATTGGCAGCTTCCGTGTTTTCGTCGGTTACCGGTTCAATGTGCCTCTCCTGAACCGGATCTGGCCCAATATATTCCATACCGATAATCACATCAACCTCGAGGGTGGCGGATCTGGAACTTAAATAAAACCCTTTCATGTATATACCACCGGAAAACAAGGAAACAGATTCCGCCAAACTCCTGGCTCGTGGCAGAACAGATATATTACACAGATAATTCGTATTTTGCAGTCTATTTACAAATACTATGAACACAATCCGATCAATCCTCTTTTATCTGGGCCTGCTTCTTGTGCCGGCACTTCATGCGCAGCTACCCGACAGCGATATCTGGCTTTTTGACCTCAATCAGCACGACGATACATTCAGCTTCAGCAATCCGGTAAATATCACCAATCGTCCCGGTTATGACAATCAACCCGTGTTCTCTTCCGATGGTAAACGAATATATTATGCCAGTTATCGCGACGATAACCAGTCTGATATTTATTTCTACGAT
>DASYGQ010000072.1:0-3366 GCA_035999585.1 Bacteroidia bacterium
AACTTCGTTTGCGGATTTCAGGACTCTGATTGCCGCTTTCAGAACTCCGGTTGTGTCATCCGGAGTTCCGGTTGCTGCTTTCAGAGCACTGGTTGATGCTTTTTCTCCACCGTTCACAAAACTGCCTGCGCATAGAGCCGCTTCATGAACCGATTTGGATCTGATCAGGATCCCGATCGGAGAGAAGAGGATTGCGATCATCCGTTTCCCAGGACTAAAATCCTCGAGACCCCTGTTTTGTGACAGCACAACATCACTTTTTTTGATAATTACGGGTTAAGACGGAGGGAAGGCTACGTTTTTGATCGTAGGAAATGGCAGAAAATGAACTTTTTCGAGTACATGGTATTTGGAGAAAAGAGAAGACAGAGGATGAGCGAATGATAAAAAAGGAATAAGTTAACAGACGGGTCAGGAGAATGAGAACGACCGGAAGATCATTTAATCAGATTACACGATCATAATCCTGAGAAAATCAAAACGGATAACCGATACCGAAGTTGAGGTTGGTGCGGGTGAGCGCTTGAGCGTTGAGTGTCCAGCGGTCGTTTACAGCGCGACTGGGATCGCGGAGGGGGACACCGGCATCCAGACGGATGATGAAGAAATCAAAATCGAGGCGAAGGCCCAGTCCCGTACCTATCGCAAACTCATTGTAGAAACGGTTGGCATCGAACTCCCCCTTGGGCCTGTTGGGGTCGGGGTGAAGCAGCCAGATATTTCCGGCATCCAGGAAAATGGCGGAGTTGAGCATTTTAAAAATTTTGAAACGGTACTCAATATTGCCTTCCATGTTCATGTCACCCAGCTGATAAAGCGTGGGGCCTGAGTGGTTGTAGGAACCGGGGCCCAGAGAACGGGCCGGGAAAGCACGTACGCTGTTGGGGCCACCAGCAAAAAAACTTTTCTCGAAAGGAAGCTCGGTGAGGTTGTGGAAAGGAACACCAAGCCCGGCAGCGATGCGAAACACCGTGCGGTTATGTTCGGTCATGTATTTGTAGTAACGGAAATCAAAACCGCCTTTCATATACTGAGAAAATTTGATGCCTTCGATGCGATAGCTGCCATCGGCATCTTTGGGTATGGCCAAAACGCCTGTGCTGTTTGATAATTCAAACAGCGAACGGAGCACAGTACCCGATGATTCCAGATCAAGCCGCAGAAATACATAATCGGTTTTTTTCTTGATCTCCTGGTTCGTGAAAATATAGCTGAATCGCGTATCGGTTGTGATGTGATCCTGAAAGCGGCTTTTCAGATACAAGTCGTTGCGCGCATCAAGATAAGACTGAAAGGCAGGATCAATGTGAGGAAGCTTGACAAGATTCACTTCAAACGGGAAAATAAAATATTTCCGGAAGCGTCCTTCACGCCAGTCGTAACTATAACCCAGATTCAGAATGGAACGGGTATAGTCGGGCCGGTGCTGGAAATTATAATAGCTGATGAAGGTTGTTTGCGGACTGGCCGATTGTCCCACCGGAAACAGGTTGAATGGAAACAAAGGCCTTGGAACGTGAAGGTTGAATTCCGGGCCCAGTTCAAAGGTGTTGAATGGCAGGAGCGTTTTTTTGTTTTGTTCAGAGGTGATGTTAGTCACCAGTGTTTGCACTTCCAGGGCGCCTTTGGCTTTTATTTCCAGTATCTCCGCTCCGCGAAACATATTCTTGTTCTGATAGACAAGGCTGCCATCCACGCCCAGGTTGCCACCGGTATTGGTTCCGTCGGCTGCCAGTGTCATGGCTTGTTTGAACACTGGGCTGAGGCGGATGAAACAATCGAGCTGTGAGTCGTTGCCAGGTACGGGAACAAATTCAAGAGTCACTTGCCGGAAAGCACGAAGCTGGGCGAGGCGTTTGTATGTGTTTTCATATTCGATGTCCTGATACAGATCACCTTTGTGCAGGTAGATGGCATCACTGAGGATGCCCGGCTTATATCTCAGTTTCTGGGTGTACAGAAAATAGAATTCCCCGGTTTTCACTGTGTCCCGCGTCACAATGCTTTCAGTGCGGCCTTTGGAATCGGTGATGATGTATATATTCCTGATGTAATACTGCTTGTGGTTTGCCTCTGTCGAGGAATCCGTTCCTGCGATGGGTACGCTGCGCTTTTTAATACCTACGGTGAGATCCATCTGATAGCTCTTCAGGGCGGAATCACAGCTGTAATAAATATATTCTTTGGAAAAGTAAAAGTATCCGTTGTTCTTGAGCAACTTGGTAATGCGGTCGCGCTCTTTCTGAATCACATCCACATCGTAGTTCTGGCCCGGCTGGAGAAGGCTGTTGGCGGTATCTGCCATCACATAGGTGGCAACCAGGCTGTCGTCAATGTCGTAATTGATTTTTCGGATTTTATAAGGGGGAGGGGTTTTAATGATGTAATAAACCTTTACTTTTTTGCCCTTCTTTACAACCGAATCCCTGACGGTATTGTTGAAATAGCCTTTGTTGTTCAGGTACAGGCTGATTTGTTTCACTGAACGTTTTGTCAGCATCGAGTCATATATGCTGGGTTCTTCACCTATATTGACGAGCCATTCCCGGAAAGTCTGGCGGTCCTTGCTTTTCAGGTGAAGCGGTTTTTCGGATTTGCCCTGTGCTTTCCTTTTTTCGTTTTCGGCCACATTCTTTTCACGCCGTTGTTCGTTGATACGGTCAATGCGGGCATCTTTTTTTACTTTCTGATTTCTTAATTTATCCTGATCAACCAGGTTATAGATCTGAAGGTAGAAAGGGTAAACAAAAAAAAGTTTCCGGTTTGGCTTTTGCCGGATGTGTGTGTGAATTTCTTCGGTATTCAGACCGTGGGTAGATGTTTTGATGCTGTTGGAGGTCAGCAGCATCTCATTTTCCTTGAGTTTCCGGGTGCTGCTGCAGCCGCTGTAAAGCCAGGTGAGGCTGAAGCTTATGGAGAGAATAAAAAGGTATTTCCCGGCTTTCAGCACTAAAGTGTTTGTGTTTATGGATGTTTTGGTACTTTTGTAAAAGTACAAAAATTAGAATTGCCCTTCTTCCATGCTTGCAAAAAACGAGGCCAAATTCATTAATTCCTTAAAGCTTAAAAAGAACCGCGATGCCGAAGGTCTTTTCGTGGCGGAAGGCGTAAAGATTGTCAATGAGCTTTTGAATTCAGGCATTAAGGTCAAGCAGATTTATTCCAGCCGCAATTTTCAGCTTTCGATTTTCAATTATCACATTGATGTGATCCGCATCAAGGAAAACGAGTTGGGCCGCATTTCTTCCTTGCACACTCCCAACGAGGTGCTTGCCGTGTGTGAAATTCCCAAATACATGCTGGATCTTCAGCATTTGGGAAAAAAACTCAGCCTTGTTTTGGATACCATTCAGGATCCCGGCAATC
>DASYGQ010000232.1:0-7971 GCA_035999585.1 Bacteroidia bacterium
CTGCAAGTGCGGCTGATACCGTTCCTGGCGGCGTTCACTATGTATCTCTTGCACTTCCTGGTTTTGCAGGTATCACGGCAGGAAATATGGTTGCCACTTCTGTTTCCTTTAAGCCCGGCTTTACATGGGTTGCGAATCAGGATACACTCAATACTAAAGGAAATGAACTGAACTTCCTTTCCTATCAGGAAGCGGGTAACAATGCATTCCCTCTTGAGTATAAAAAGCGCGATTACAATTGCTCTTATATTGTTCCAACTGTTGTATACTACAATACCGCTGGTACCTGGAACGGATCATTTATTCCTTCTTTTGCCTATGAAGGTTCTTCACCCGATACCTATGGTTTTGATCACCATCTTATCTACTATCACCTGAACTGTGCATCCTGCTTTGCGCTATCCACGAATGATATCAAAAAAGACGGATTTGCAATCGGAAACGCTTTCCCGAACCCGGTTGCAACAGGAACAGATGTTGTTCTGCCGATCACTTTGGAATCAAAGGAAAAGATCCAAGTTGCTGTCTATAATGTAATTGGTCAGCGCATGGGTTCCGTTATCCAGCCGAATCTTTCAACTGGTTCGAATGAAGTGAAACTGAGCACCCGTAATCTGGAAGCCGGTGTTTACTTTGTAACAGTAACTGCCGGGGAAACTGTTAAAACAGTGAGATTGGTAGTCAATAACTAAGACTTTCCTTACATGAAAAAGAGGCCGTCTCCTTTAGAGACAGCCTCTTTTTTTTACCCTATGTCAGGTGTTAAGATATTGTTTCGGATATTCTTATTTGCCGAGTTTATCCTTGAAATTTTTCAGAAACTTGGTTGCATATACAAAATCGTTGAGTGTTTTGTTGTCTGTGTGAAGGATTTCCGTTTTATTTCCCTCCCAGCATTTCTCACCCTTGTAAAGGAAGGCGATGTTGTCGCCAATTTCGAGAACGGAGTTCATATCATGTGTAATCACCACGGTTGTGATATTGAGCTCATGAGTCAGGTCATTGATGAGTTCATCTATGAGAATGGATGTTTTCGGATCAAGGCCTGAATTGGGTTCGTCGCAGAAAAGATATTTGGGTTCCATCGAAATGGCTCTCGCAATGGCGACCCGCTTCTTCATTCCTCCGCTGATTTCGGAAGGGTAAAGTTTATTGATATTTACAAGGTTGACCCTTTGGAGACAAGAGTTGGCGCGGTCTTTTTTTTCGGCTTCCGACTTGTCGGTAAACAAAGAAAGGGGAAATACTACGTTCTCCTCAACGGTCATAGAATCAAAAAGTGCACCGCCCTGGAAAAGCATTCCGATCTCCCGACGGATGTGTTTCTTTTCTTTGAAGTTCATACGAAGGAAATCAACCCCATCGTACAAGACTTCGCCGGCATCCAGCTCCAGAAGTCCGACCATGCACTTGAGCAGGACCGATTTACCTGTACCGCTTTCACCGATGATGAGATTTGGTTTGCCTTGCTCAAAACGGAACGAGAAATCCTTAAGCACCTGCTTTTCCCCGAAATTTTTGCTAAGGTTCCTGACTTCAATCATGCGAGCAAAAGTTGAGTGAGCAGTAAATCAAAGAAAAGCAGGACAATACTGCTGTAGACGACAGCTTTGGTGCTTGATCTTCCCACTTCCAGGGCACCGCCCTTCGTATAATAACCATGATAGGAAGCAACAGAAGTGATGATAAATGCAAAAACAATCACCTTGATAAGCGCATACAACACATTGTACGGCCGGAAATCATACTGGATACCATATAAAAACTGATGCGGTGTTACTGCATTCGTGAATACTCCGAAAATCAAACCGCCAATCATCGCCAGAAACATGGAGAGGATAATGAGGAAGGGAAGGATAAACATAAACGCCAGAATCTTTGGAAGGATGAGGTAGGCGGCCGAATTAACACCCATAATTTCCATTGCGTCAATCTGCTCGGTGACGCGCATGGTGCCTATTTCACCTGCAATACTTGAACCTACCTTACCGGCCAATATCAGACTGACAATAGCCGGTGAAAATTCAAGTACGATACTGTCCCTGGTTGCAAGGCCAACAGCATATAAAGGAATCCAGGGGCTTTCAAATCCAAAAGCAGCCTGAATGGTGATAACAGCTCCCATGAAAACGGAAATGATTGCCACAATACCCAGCGATCCGATGCCAAGGGAATTCACTTCCTCGAAAAAACGGTTGCGGTATATGACCCCCTTTTCCGGTTTGGAGAAAACCCGGTTGAGAAGCAAAAAGTAACGGCCAATGTGATAAAATACCCTCATGAATACGGCCTAAAATTACGGAAATAATGATTGAATCTTGCGTATCTTTGAAGAGACCTTGTACAAGGACGGAAACAAAACGTTTTTTCCCAATCATCCGAATATAAGTTGAAATGCAAAACGCGTTTCCGGATGTACTCAATTTGTCTGACCCATGCGCTATCTGAATAACCGTTGTATCTCCAAAGTCCTCCTGATATTCGCTCTGACTATTTCATTTTCAGGTTGTTTCATATTTCATCGGAAAAATAAATGTGCCGACTGCCCAACCTGGGGAAACAAAAAGCATGAGCGCAAAGCCTCCTTTGGCACCTCATTTCCTTTCTAAGAATTGCTGACGGGCTATCCTTTCCCGTTTCTCCAAACGATTACCATATGACATCAAATACCTAGTTTTAGGTATACGCGCGTCCGTTCCGGTCTGCATGTATTCGTATCTTTGCATTGAAATCAGAAACAATGTCGCATCTAAACCTTTCTCAGCTGAAACCCGGTCAGGTAGCCATCATCGATTCGTTCACGGATCCGGTAATGTCGCTTAAATTGCTGGAGATGGGATGTATACCTGGCGAGCGGGTGGAACTGGTCAAAGTGGCACCCATGGGCGATCCGATTGCTATCTCTGTATCGGGGTATCTTCTAAGTCTGCGCAAGGCAGAGGCCTCTACCGTGCTTATCCATACAATAATGGCCGCGGTTTAATGAATTTGAATTCAGTACATTAATCTAACTCCTTAGAACAGATATATCAACGAGCAGGATGGAAAAACCGGAACCAGGAAAGCGTGAGTCTGGAAAAGTCCTGAAGGTAGCTCTTGTTGGTAATCCGAATAGCGGTAAATCCACACTCTTTAATGCACTTACCGGTCTCAATCAACGTACCGGAAATTTCCCTGGTGTTACGGTCGATAAAAAAACAGGACTTGTAAAGATCCGGAACGAGCGCAATGCCGTTATCCGTGAAATTGAATTCATTGACCTTCCGGGCACTTATAGTTTATATCCTAAATCGCTTGACGAAAAGGTTTCGTACGAGGTGCTTTGCGATTCTAACAATGAAGATTATCCGGACGTGACTGTGGTTGTTGCCGATGCATCCAATATCAAAAGAAATTTATTTCTCGTTACCCAGCTCATTGAATTGCGCCGACCCGTGATTCTCATGCTCAACATGGTTGACGTGATGGAAAAGCAAGGGGTACGAATTAACAGGGAGCGGCTCTCTGCACTCCTTGGTGTGCCGGTTGTTTATTCGAATGCACGGGAAAAGAAAGGTGTTTCTGAACTCAAGGATCTGCTTGCCTCTGATATTCCTGTTTCAGATGAGAAATTTTTCCATGAGGAGCCTTCGCCGGCATTGTATGAAGCTGTCAGGAAGATTGTGCCGGTGGAATCAGCATACGCAGCCTGGCAGGTGCTTTGCAATTACGATCATTTTGCCTCTTTTAATCCAGGGGTAAAACAACGCTTAAAAGCCCTTGCGGCTGAATACGGATTTGATGAAACATCTTTCCAGGCGCGGGAAAGTGTCGAGCGCTTTGGCGAAATCAGCACGGTGGTTGATAAGTCAGTGGAAACGTTGGACCTGGATCATGAATCGCGTACACACAAAATTGACAGGGTGCTGACCCATCCATTCTGGGGTTATCTTATTTTTCTGGCGGTGTTATTTACGCTGTTTCAGGCCATTTTTTTCCTGGCGGCCTATCCAATGGGCTGGATCGAATCGTTTTTTGTTGGTATCTCTCACTGGAGTTCGGATCATTTACCCAAAGGCGAATTGTCGGCTCTGCTTGTTAATGGTATTCTGGCCGGTCTTAGCGGTGTTGTGGTGTTCGTACCGCAAATTGCGCTTTTGTTTGCTTTTATTGCGATCCTGGAAGATACCGGTTATATGGCCCGGGTGAGTTTTATTATGGATAAGCTCATGCGCAAGTTCGGGCTAAACGGTAAATCGGTAATACCCCTAATAAGCGGCGTGGCCTGTGCTGTTCCAGCTATCATGAGTACGCGCACCATCAGTAATTGGAAAGAACGAATGATTACTATTCTTGTAACACCGCTGATGAGTTGCTCAGCCCGTTTGCCCGTTTACACGCTGCTTATTTCACTGATCGTACCTTCCGATAAAAAATTCCTGTTCTTCAATATGCAGGGCTTGATCCTGATGATCATGTATCTCATTGGTTTTATGGCGGCTTTATTCTCAGCCTGGATTATGAAATTTATTTTAAAGGCGAGGGAAAAGAGCTATTTCATTATGGAGCTGCCTGTTTACAGGGTTCCTAAATGGAGTACAGTGCTTTATACCATTTATGAAAAAGTAAAAGTTTTTCTTTTTGATGCAGGGAAGGTGATTGTTGCTATTTCCGTGATTCTTTGGGTGCTTTCCTCACATGCTCCGGGTAAGCGCTTTGAAGAAATCGATAAGAAATACGAAAACAGCAAGGCTGACAATATAGAAATGCGAAAAGCATCGGAAAAAATGGAAGCTTCCTATGCCGGCATTCTGGGGAAAACGATTGAACCCGTTATCCGGCCGCTCGGTTACGACTGGAAAATCGGCATTGCTCTTGTCACTTCTTTTGCGGCGCGGGAGGTTTTTGTGGGCACAATGGCTACTATTTACAGTGTGGGTGACCAGGAAAATACCCGTTCTATCCGGGAAAAAATGCTGTCCGAAAAAAATCCTGAAACAGGAGAGCGCGTCTACAGTGTTGCGGTGGGCTTTTCGTTGATGATATTTTATGCGTTTGCCATGCAATGTATGAGCACACTTGCAGTCGTTTACCGTGAAACAAAAAACTGGAAATGGCCTTTTATTCAGTTTCTGTATATGGGTATACTAGCCTATGTATGCAGTTTCGCAGTATACCATCTGTTTAAGTAAAATGTTGAAAATTTGTTTTCCGGTTTTATGGAATAACAAGTCCCATCGAGTACTTTTATATATTATTAATACGAATGTCACAGGTCGATCGCAATCATTCCATCCTTACCAAGTACATACCTGCTCCGGCTGCACCCATTATTGCAGAGTGGATTTACGTCTTTGATTTCAAGCTTAAGATAAAAAAGAGCCGTAGCACGAAGTACGGCGATTACCGTCCGCCTCAGTTACATTCAAATCATCATATTTCCATCAATCACGATCTGAATCCTTTTGCGTTTCTGATTACATTGATACATGAAATTGCACATCTTTCGAACTGGAAAAAAAATGCCAATCGCGTAAAACCACATGGAGCGGAATGGAAAGAGGAGTTCCGGCTGCTGATGGAACCTTTTTTTGAACTTAATATTTTTCCGGAAGACATTCATGCCGCTTTGAAGAAATACCTTTTGAACCCAGCAGCTTCCAGTTGTTCAGATTTGGGGCTTTTGCGGGTACTGAAAAAATACGATTCGCGTCCCGGAGGTGTTTTTGTGGAAGAGCTGGCTCCCGGATCTGTATTTTTGTTTGGCAAAGGAAGGTTTTTTAAAAAGGGAGAGAAGGTAAGAAAGCGGTTTTCATGTACAGAAGTGGAAACAGGAAGAAAGTACCTGTTTAACCCGTTGAGCGAGGTGACGGTGGTGACTGAACCACTGCTGCTCTAGATCAGACCTTTCCGGCGTATTTCAGGGACTTCCGGAGGTTAGGTATTTAATTGTTGCTCCATACCCCTCCTTTTGAAGGTTTATTAGGATATTTAGCCAGTTTGTTACTATTTTTGCCCCGTTTTAAATTTAGCCGCAGAACATGAGCCCTACTACTGTTGAATCTAAAAAAGAGCTGAAAGTATCGCAGATCGCCGAGAACATCATAGGCTCCGAAATTATTAAGCTTGCGGCCGAAGTGAACGAGAAGATTCGTGCCGGCGAGAAGATATATAATCTGACGATCGGCGATTTTAATCCGAAGATATTTCCAATTCCTGCAGGCCTGAAAAAAGCCATTGTGGATGCATACAACAGTGATGAAACAAATTATCCTGTCGCAGAGGGCATGCCTGATTTGCGGAATGCAGTGTCGGCTTTTCTGAAAAGAAAAGGTGGGCTTGATTACAAAGCCGATGAAATTGTAATTGCCGGAGGAGCCCGTCCTGTGATATATGCCATTTTTCGGGCATTGGTGGATGTGAATGACGTTGTGCTGTTTCCTTCCCCTTCCTGGAATAACAATCACTATACCTACCTGAACTGGGCCAAGCCCCAGATCATAGAAACAAAGGCGGAAAACAAATTCATGCCTACGGCTGAAGAACTGAAGCCATTTATTGGTCAGGCCAGCCTTGTTGCATTATGCTCTCCGCTTAATCCAACCGGCACAACCTTCCGCCGCAGCGATCTAGAAAACATTTGCGATCTCATCCTCGAGGAAAATAAAAAACGGGAGGCTGCCGGCAAGAAAGCGCTCTATCTGATGTATGATCAGATTTACTGGAACCTTACATTCGGAGAAACCCGGCATTACGATCCGGTCAGTCTGAGGCCGGAAATGCGCCACTACACGGTTTTTGTAGATGGCATTTCCAAGTCACTTGCATCCACAGGTGTAAGGGTTGGCTGGACGTTCGGTCCTAAAAAAATAACCGATAAAATAAAATCCATACTTACTCATGTAGGTGCCTGGGCGCCGAAAGCAGAGCAGGTGGCAACTGCCCAGTTTCTGAACGATACTGTTGCCTACGATGCTTTTCTCGATGATATCCGGGAAAAAATAAGCGCTCGTCTTACCGGTTTTCATACCGGTTTTCAGGCTTTGAAAAAAGAGGGTTTTTGGGTTGATTCCATTGCTCCGGAAGGCGCAATCTACCTGACCGTTCAGTTTGCCATGCATGGGCAGAAAACAGCTGAAGGTAAGGTATTGGCAACAACCATGGATATTACTAAATACATTCTCGACGAAGCGAAAGTAGCTCTTGTTCCGTTTTATGCTTTTGGCTCATCACATGATTCAAACTGGTACCGACTTTCGGTTGGAACCTGCAAGCTGGAAGATGTGGATCAGATTATATCGAATCTCCGGAATGCATTGAAAAAACTTTCCTAAAACTGCCTGAAAGGCTTATCTGTTATGGCAGGAGAAACCAAATCGAAGAACGAGTATTGTGTTATTATGGCCGGTGGTGTTGGAAGCCGTTTCTGGCCTATGAGCAGAACCGATCATCCCAAACAGTTTATCGATGTTCTGGGTACCGGTCGTACCCTGTTGCAGCAAACGTATGATCGCTTTATCCGGATTTGCCGGAAAGAAAACATTCTGGTTGTCACGAACGAAGGCTATGTTGGCCTTGTGAAGGACCAGCTTCCCGATCTGCCCGAATCCAACATTCTGAGCGAGCCGGCCCGTAAAAATACCGCCCCCTGTATTGCCTATGCATCTTACCGGATTGCTCAGTTAAACCCGAAGGGTGTTATGGTTGTTGCGCCCAGTGATCATCTCATTCTGAAAGAGGAAACATTCATCAAAGCGATTCGTTCCTGTTTTCGCAAAGCGGCCTCCGAAGATTGTCTCGTGACTCTCGGCATAAACCCCACCCGTCCAGATACCGGTTATGGCTATATCCAGTTCCGTGATCCTGAAATGAAGGAAAAGGATAAGCGCATCAAGAAAGTGAAGACATTCACCGAAAAGCCTGATCATGATATGGCCCGCTTTTTTATGGAGAGTGGCGACTTTCTCTGGAACTCAGGAATTTTCATCTGGA
>DASYGQ010000242.1:0-10425 GCA_035999585.1 Bacteroidia bacterium
CGGCGGCTGTAGGAGGCATTCAGGGTATGACTGGAGTCTATTTTCCAGCTGACAAAAGCGGAAGGAAACAGATTCTGGTATTTGCGGCTGGTCGATGTATTTGTCTGAAACAACAACCCGTTCGTCTGCGTCTCTTCCCCGCGCAATCCCGCCTGGGCTTCCACCTTCTCACTGAATTTCCGGGACAGATTGAAATATGCCGCATTGATATTTTCAGTGAAGGCAAAGTGATTTGTTTTGACGGTATCCAGCACATCTCCGCCCGGCATGACATTCCAGTATTGCGAGTTATTGTCGGAATTCACCTGGCTCATTTTTGCGCCCAGTTCCAGTTTCGTGTTTTTTCCGAAAGGCTGGGCATAATCCACTTTAAAAGCTTTGATGCGAAGCTCTCCCGGAATGGTATATTTCAAAAGGGCAGGTTGTGAATAAAGGCTTGAACCCGGTGAATACGTGGTCCGGTCAAGTTCATTGAAGCTGTTCGAGAACCAGCCGTAATCGGCATTGGCAGAAAGCTCTTTTCCGGCACTGTCGATTTTGAATGTGTAATTGAGATTGACAGTGACTCGTTTTCCCATCATGGCGCCGGATCCGTTCCGACTGAAGCTGGAGTCCGGCGCCGGGCGTTCGTTGTAAATACTGGTCAGGTCGCTGAGCTGCCTTGTTTCGTTGGCATTAAAACCTTCGCCGAGAATGCCAATGGTTTGTCTTTTGTCGGGAGTATAATCAATGCCAAACCTTCCGTAATTGTAAACACCATCCATCCGGCTGACTGAATGGTCGGCAAATGTACTGGCGGGGATACCTGGTGCAGTGAATATATTTTTATTATCCAGCCAGGAGGAATTGGCGCCGGAAGCGAAGTTGTAAGTCCCAAAGAAATTGAGTTTCCGGGTCCGGTAGTTGGCAACTATATTGGCAAAGCCACCATGATTCTCGTCGCTCAAGCGGAAGGATGAAGTAACCTGTGCGTTAAAGCCCAGATTTTTGTCCTTTTTGAGAATGATATTGATGACCGCATTCCCGCTTGCATCATAACGGGAAGAAGGATTGGTGATCACTTCGATTTTTTCGATCTGGCTTGCATCCAGGCTTTTCAGATAATTGGCCACATCAGCTGCAGAAAGATAAGAAGTACGGCCATCCACCATGATCATCACACCCGGCTTGCCTCTTACTTTAATAGACACGTCATTATCAACGGTCACACCCGGTAATTTCTTAAGTACTTCCAGGCCATTGTTACCGGCACTGATGATGCTGTTCTCGATATTATACACGATGCGGTCGAGCTGATGTTCCATGAAAGGTTTTTCGGCTGTTACCTGAACGCCTTTCAGCATTTGTGCGTTCGGACTTAGCACCAGGTTACCTGCATCAAACTGATTCAGACCCGTGCCGATTGCAATAGACTTGCTGTATTTTTCGTTGTAGCCCATGTAAACCACCCGAATGAGAAAGGTTCCAGGCCTTTTAATTTCCAGCTGAAAGAGTCCTGCGGAATCAGTTGTTGTTCCTGTCACAAGGGCGGAATCGGCTGCAGTGATGAGCACCACATTGCAAAAAGGTATGGATTGACCGGTATTGCTCAATACACGTCCGCTTATTTGAGAGAACGATACGAAGGAATACAACAGACACAAGGAAAGGAAAAATCCTTTTTTAAAATGCATAAGCGGGGACTAAGGAATTACTGAACGTCATTATAATGCATCTTATTGCAGAAAGATACAGATAATGACCTTATTTGTTACTAAATTGTGTTATATTAACAAAAGCCGTTTTGCAGTAAAACATCGGATTACTCATGCATTGGATCAAAAAATGTCAGGGATTCCTGTTCTTGCTGCTCAGCACAACAGCTTGTTATTCCCAGGGATCCCTGAAGGGAAAAATATGCGACAGCATTCAGGTCCCTGTTCCTTTTGCCACACTTGCCCTGCTGAAGCAAAGTGATAGCAGTCTGGTCAAAGGCACGCTGAGCGATGAAAACGGATTGTATTCATTCACGGATCTTGCCGTCGGTATCTACCGAATCAAAGTCGTTGCACTCGGTTTCAGGGAGCAGCTCAGTGACACTTTCCGGATCGACAGCACGATGCACCTCAGCTTAGCGCCCATCCGGATAAGCTCCTCCGGTCACAGTCTGAATGAAGTAAGTGTTTCCGCCATCCGCCAGACCATTGAGTTCAAAAACGGAAACATCACGGTCAACGTGGAAAACAGTCCGCTTGCAAAAGGCAATACGGTATACGATCTTCTTTACAAAATGCCAGGCGTCAGCATCGATGCCAATACCATTACTCTGCAGGGTAAAAGCGGCGTGATCATTCTCATCGACGGACGCACACAGCAGGTATCGGGCTCTCAGCTGCTCACGTTGCTCAAAAGCATGAACGCCGAATCCGTAGAGAAGATTGAGATACTCAAAAACCCTCCTGCCCGATACGATGCGAGCGGAACGTCCGGCATGATTGATATCAAAACTAAAAAAGTACATCTGCTGGGTATAAGCGGCAGTGTATATTCATCCCTTTCAGAAGGAACATTCGGAAACGTGTTGTCGGGTCTGTCACTGAATTACAAAACGAAAAAAATAACGCTGTTTTCGGGTCTGGATTATACCTATAATGACACCTGGGTTTTTGAAACCTTGAACAGGAAAGTTACAAACGGAGGTAATCAGACTGCCTTAAATGAATCAAACACCCACCTCCAGACAGGTGCCTGGTACAATTACAAAGCCGGTGCTGACTGGAATCCCGACAAAAAGAATACACTGGGCTTTAAGATCGAAGGCGAGTCAGGCTCATCGCTTGCAAACGGGAATGGCACAAACACCATTTCGGGATTTAACGATCTTGGCTTTGATCATTTACAGGCTCTTCAACAGGTACCGGATAGCTGGGGACTGCTGAATAATAACATTCATGCCGAACATCTCTTCGATACAAGCGGCACTGCTTTGAACTTCAGTGCCGACTATACTATTCTTTCCGAAAAGACTTCCAGCTACAACGCAAGCCGTTTTTATGATGCCGCAGATCAGGAAGTGCTGCCGGCCAATGTATTCCAGACCTCAAACAACAGCCTGACCCGCATTCTTGCCTCGAAACTTGATTTCAGCAAACATGTGAATCCCACGACTTCATTCGAATCAGGACTGAAATTAAGCAGTGTGGATGCGGGTAATCAATTCCTGTTCGAAAAATTTGACAATACCACTTCACTCTTCTATACGGATACCAGCCAGACACATCAATTCTCCTATACAGAATCCACTGTTGCTGCCTATTTCAATTACCTGAAATCCTTCGGGAAGCTCAACGGCCAGTTTGGCCTGCGGGCCGAAAACACTCAGATGCAGGCAAGAAGCAGCGGATCTACTTTCCGTTTAAACAGGAATTACCTGAATCTGTTCCCGAATATTTCCATTCAGTATGACAAGTCAAACAATCATAATTTTCAGCTGAATCTCAACAGAAGGATAGACCGCCCTGAGTATGCCAGCCTAAGCCCCTTCCGCGATTACCACGACCAGTACTCCTATGGACAAGGGAACCCTTTTCTTTTGCCGCATTACAGCAACAGCATTGAGTTTACACACAGTTACAAAAAAATGCTGGTCAATTCCCTCTCGTATACCCGGATTGAAAACGTCATGCTCGGCTATACCGAACAAAATGACACCAGCAAGGTATTGGTAGAAAATATCAAGAACATGGACTACAGCGAGTCTTATACGTATTCCTTTTTTCTTCAGCTCGATATCACGCAATGGTGGGCTATGTCGGCTAATGTCGTTGCTTCCTATCTCACATACAAAGGTGATATCCGCGGCAAGCCTTTCTTCACGGATGGCTTGTATTATAACGGGTATATGACACATACCCTGCTGCTTCCTGAAAAAATCAAGCTGGAGCTGAACAGTTTTTACAGGGGCCCCAAATACAACGGAATTGTTTTGGTGAAAGAGCGTTGGATGTTTTCACTGGCGCTTAAAAGAACCTTCTTTCAGGGCAAATTTGATTGCAGCGTCGGAATTACGGATATTTTTAATTCGGGCGCGTTTCATACGCAAACTACCGTTGGTAACCAGGACTGGAGATACTATGCAACAATCGATTCAAGGCGATTTGTGCTGAGTGTCCACTATAACTTCGGGAAGCTGAAATTAAGCATCTCAGACAAGAGCAGTAATGAGGAAGAAAAGGGAAGGCTGAAACACTGATTCGGAAACTTTTTTAACTGACGTATTTCAACCCTTCCGTCTTAACTTTGTATAAACATTGAATCCGAAAAAATGACCCAGCACTATCAAATAACAGGCATGACCTGCAACAGTTGTGTGGCCAACGTGCAAAAGAAACTGACCAGCATTCCGGGTGTTTTGAATGCGGAAGTGACGCTGGTTCCTCCAATGGCAAAAATCGAGAGCAAAATGGAAATCAGCACTCAGACATTCCGCAACGCTCTTGCCAGCATTGGCAACTACGATGCCATCTCATTGAAAGATCAGAAAGCCATTGACATTCCTGCGGAAGAGGGAACCAAAACCAGTTTCAAGCCATTGCTGATAATCGGCACCTATCTGATTCTTGTTTCCTCCATTTCGGTTTACGGGAACTTCAGCATCCATGAATGGATGCGCATCTTCATGGCTTCTTTCTTTCTAACGTTCTCGTTTTTCAAAATGCTCGATGTGAAAGCTTTTGCAGGCGCCTATAAAATGTATGATATCCCTGCCAGGTATATTCCAGGATACGCGTACCTGTATCCTTTCATTGAATTATCGCTGGGGATTTTATACGCCCTGAATGTATCTCCTTTTTACACAAGCCTGGCAACGCTCATCATCATGAGTGCGAGCATTGCAGGTGTCATTCAAAGCGTGATTGATAAAAAGAAAATACGATGCGCCTGCCTGGGATCGGTATTCAACCTGCCAATGACAACAGTGACCATTGTGGAAGATGCCCTGATGATTCTGATGGCTTTATTGATGATATTGTGAAAGATCTGAATTCTGAAATGCACAATCTGAAGAACACCGCGAAAAGAAGTGTAGTACACAAAATCCGCTCAGGGATCCTCTGCCTCAGCTGCTGTCTGCTGCTGACTCCTTTTTCCATTATGAGTGCCCAGACTTCCAAAGGAACAGATTTCTGGCTGGCCTTTATGGAGAATATAAACCTGAATATGAACGGGCCACCAACATTTAGTTTACTTGTCTCCGCTCCTTCCAACGCAACAGGAACTGTGACAGCCGTCGCAACCGGTTTCTCATTCAGCTTCAGTGTCAGCGCCGGTAAGCCCGCCGAGATTCTTTTTCCTTCGGGCATTTATTATCCGCAGGGTTCAGAAGCTGTTACAAATATGGGATTTAACATTGTTTCAGATAATCCGGTCAGTATTTCAGTCCAGCATTACCGGGCATATTTCAGTGATGCGTCTTCTGTATTACCCAGTTCCGAACTGGGCAACTCATATATGGTGATGGCTCATGCCGATGATTCAAAGAACGGTGCTTCGGAATTCATTGTGGTGGCCACCGAAAATAATTCCGTTATTGACATTACGCCCTCTGCCAATACTTTCCTGCTAAAGCCTGCCGGAGTTTCCTTTTCAGTTACCTTAAACAAGGGGCAGACCTATCAGGTACAGTCGAAAGAAGATCTCAGCGGCTCGCTCGTCAGCGAGCGTTCGGGCAAAAAGCTCGCAGTATTTTCCGGCGCCTTGTCGGCCAATATCGGAAAGGGATGCTCAGCTGACAACACCTTGTATGATCAAGACAACCCAATCTCAGCCTGGGGAAAAGAATACATCGTTGTTCCCTTCTCCAAACAGGGTGGCGATCCGCTTCGTATCCTGGCCTCAGAAAACAATACCATTATCCAGTTCAATTGCTCCGCCACACACCTTCTGAACAAGGGGCAATATTTTGACACGATCGTTTCAATGTCTATGCGTATCACCTCTACCCTGCCTGTATCCGTCGGACAGTTTAACAAGGGCCAGAACTGCAACGCCAGTGGAGTCGGCGATCCGAGCTTCCTGATTCTGAAGCCGGTGTCGGTTTACTCCAGAGAGTGTCTTTTCCGGACAATCAATACAGGGCATTTTACGGGTAGCTACTTTTCAAATCACTATTTGAATATTGTCGCACGCACAGCCGATAAAAACAATGTATTGCTCGACAATGTTTCTCTCAAGTCCCATTTTTTTCCGTTGCCATCCAGTCCCATTTACTCCTATGCACAAATAACACTTGATACTGGTATCCATATTCTTCAATGTGACAGCGGGTTCTATGCCTATATGTATGGTTTCGGATATTACGATGCATATACTTATTTCCTGAGCTATGACGGAATCCGAAGCCCAGCCGGCAATGTAACGGTGCTGGCAAGCGGTTCCTTTTGTAAAGACTCTTTGCAGTTCAATGCCATTAGCGAATTCAGTCCTTCAGGCTGGAGCTGGAATTTCGGCGATGGAAGCGGTTCAACACAGCCTTCCCCCTCCCACATTTATCAGGTTCCGCCAGGAACCTATATGGCTTCCGTAACACTCCAGGGACCGGATGGATGCATATACGGGGGTGAGACGCCGGTTCATCTGGGTGATTGCAGTGATTGCGAAATTTTTGTGCCTGATTTATTTTCGCCTAATAACGATGGTCAAAATGACTTCTTGTGTGTATACACTCAATGCTTTGAAAAAATGGATTTCAGTATCTATGATCGCTGGGGCGAGCAAGTATTCCACAGTAACGATAAAAGTATTTGCTGGGATGGTACCTACAAAGGTAAACTGATGAACAGCGCCGTGTTTGTCTATTCATTGAAAGCCACGTTATTTACAGGGCAGACCGTTACCCGCCATGGGAATGTGACTTTGCTCAGATAGGTTTTTATAGAGCGGATTACCCTCTTGTCAAAAAATTGTACAAAACAACGCAGACATTATAACAGAAATGTGCAATCATCCCATACCAAAGGGTATTGTATCGTTGCCGCATCCAGCCCAACGCGAGTCCGATAGGGACTAGCCATAGAAGAGAAATGATCGACAGGTGAAGAATCGCAAACATAAAGCTCGACACCAACAAAGCGGCCTGTGGTCCGCCTGCCTTGTTGAGCTGGTCATAAATCAATCCCCTGAAACCGATCTCTTCAAAAATGGCCGGCTGTACAGCGATGCTTAATATGGAAAACAGGAGAGGATAGGCCGTATCATCAAAAAGATATTCTTCGCTGAAAACACCGGAATGAAAAATAGTCTGTTTTAACCAGCCGCTGAATAGAAGTACCAAGCCGGCGAAAATCACAGATACGCCAATGGTGATAAGAACTTTGAGAACACTTATGTTTTTGAATGAAAGCAAAGGGCGCAATTCATTCCGGTTTCTGAGGGCGAACCTGAAAATAATAAGTGAGAACAGAATGTCCACCATGAAGTTCCAGCCTGCTCCGCTCACGAACTTAAGCAGTCTTATAAAGACGATGAACACAAGCAATGATCCGTATAGCCAGAGAAGTGTTCGCAGAGAATTTGTTCCGGCTACATACTCCTCATGCTCCTCATTTGGTGCTGCTGTGCCGCAATGGGAACAAAAACGGACACCCTGGCGGATTTGCCTTCCACAGGTCTTACAAAGTTGCTCCTGATTGTGGCTCATCGGGTACCGGTGTTTCCAGGTCAATGGGGTTATTCTTCAAATCAACCTGTTTTTTCATCTTATCATAATTGCGAGCTGCATTGTATCCGTAATAGAGTGCAGTGAGGCCCATAATTTTATAAAGTATGCCACTGAAAAAATTGATAGGGTTGATGATCGTATACAACGCCCAGAGTGACACATACAATATCATACCGGTTAGAATAGCCGAGAATGGCTGCGTTCGGCTCCATAAAGCAAGCCCTGCATACAACAATGCGACAAAAATGCCGATCAGGAAAACAACTACCTCACCGGTTTTTATGGAAGCTATCAGATATGGAATCAAAGTGAGCGCACTGATGGTAAACAGCATATTACGGGCTTTGATAATGGCATCTCCCATTTCATCCAGCCTGATCTTTTGAACCATGTGATCTCCAACATATTTTTTTTGCTGCTCTTCAGTGCCACGCTGCGGGAACCCGCAATTCGGGCAAAATGCATCCGCTTCACTCAGCCCTTTTGTTTTACAAAAATAACAGACTGTAAAATCCTTAATGACAATCTTATTTCTCTCAGCTGCAAGTCGGTTTCTTTCCCGGGTACGTTCCACTTCGAGCTGACCGGAGGTTTTCTTTACAGGAATTGCCATATTCTGATTTTTAGAGATTCATAATTTTCAAAAGCGCCAGAGAAAATCTCTGAATCTTATTACCGTTTCGCCCTGTCTTCCATTTTCAGGTCGGTATCAAAGGGGCTTTTTGTAAAAGGATGTACCAATTGCTTCATGTATCCTTTGGGATACTGTCCTTCATGAACACCTGTGCCTTCGGGCCATTCATTGCCGGGCAGATAATAGGTTCCGAAGATCCGGTCGATGAAGGGAAAAACCGTCGCGAAATTTTTTCCATAGTATTTGGGGTCTTCGCAATGGTGCCAGAAATGATATTGAGGTGTGGTGATAATGTATTTCAACGGCCCGAAATTAATCCTTGTATTGGAATGAATCAGTACGGCATGAACAGCCATGAATAATACATAGATGCTGAATATGACGGGTGAAAAGCCAAGGACATAAAGCGGCAGGAATACGGCGCAACGGGTCACCACCACGTCCACGAAATGTGTGCGGCTTCCGGCAAGCCAATCCATATTTTGCGTGGAGTGATGCACCGAATGAAAGCGCCAGAGAAAAACATGGGAGTGAAAGAAGCGGTGCGTCCAGTACTGGAAAAGATCAGTGATAACAAAAACAAAAAACAGGGCTACGACAAACGGCAGATGCTGTACCCAGGTATGCAGACCGGTTAGCCCCATCCTTCCGAAGATAGCAATGGCAGGTGCGCTGATGAGGATCCCGAAGAATTGTATAAACAAATGACCGATGACGAAATACACGAGGTCTGTCCTCCACTCTTCGTGAAAGCGGGTCTGCTCCCTGTTCTTCGGCCAAAGCATTTCAATAGGTACGAAGATCAAAGCCATCAGCAATAAATCCAGCAGGAGCCAGTCGAGCCCCAGATGCCAGCTGCTTTGGCCAACGACCGAAGCCTTCACCTGAAAGCCTCCCAGAAGAATGGTGAGCGTACTGATGAGCATGCCGATCACGGCATAGGATTTCTTTTTACTCAGGATAAAACTGAGGACAGCAAAGAAGAAGGAGGCGATGATGACACAGGTCAATAGCTTTTCCATGTCTTCACCCTTATAAACCGCTCTGAATTCGGGAGTGGTTAAGAGTTCCGGGAATTTGAAACAGAATACAGCCAGGAAAGAGAGCACGGCCAGGAAAATAGACCAATACCCGCTGATTTTACCTTCACCGATTTTTAATCGTTTGTTTGTGTCTGTCATGTTGTAAATTTTCAGGTGAATGTCTGGAATGTATCTGTTGCCAGGCCTCGCTCTTTAGCGAAATGCAATAGTATTTCATAAAGCTTAATAAGCTGAAAGATACTGAAAATAACAGATATCTGGTTTATCCCGGATCAAAAGCTCATTCCCGGCAAAACCTTTTTCTTGTTGTCACCTGTCGTTTTCATTGGATTCCTTTAATCACTATCTTTCTTCCACAACCAGCATCTTCCATGAAAAAGCGCATCTGTTTCTTCTTCTGTCTGTTCATTGCATTTCTTAAAGCTCCTGCCCAGCCGCCTATTCATTACAAAGACACCCTGAATCACTTCGAGCTCATCTATCCCGACTCCCTGGATGCCGTTGTTTTGAAAAACAATGAAGAGATCAAAGCGTTGAAAGATCGCTTTGCTATAGAAGTATACATAGAGAAGGAAGCTCCCTTCCAGACAGGCGGCAAACGCCCATTAGTAGCGATGGATGCCATTGATGACGACTGCTATAAGTTTATTCGCAACCTCCGTTCAAAAAGCGGCGTTTCATTCAAACTTTATTCCTGCATGGAAAGCGCGACGGAGGACAGATACTACAATTATATCTTTCTGATGGAGGGGGTTCATAAAAACCTACTGCTGAAATTCATCAATATCACCTGCATCGGTTGCAAGGATGGGCAAGGCAAGCCTCTTGTTTATGATGAAAAGAAATCCATGAAATGGATGCTGGATATTGTGGGGAGTGTGAATGAGTTGCCCTGAAGATTCAATGACCGCCATCCCGCTGCTTATTCAAATTCTCAATGAATTTCTCACGCTCCTCCGGTGTCATGTCTTTCAGCTTCTTTTGTTCCGGAGCTGAATCTTCGTTTTTGGTTCGGTCGGTATACCCATCAGGGATCTTGAATTTATCAG
>DASYGQ010000258.1:0-6864 GCA_035999585.1 Bacteroidia bacterium
TGATCGGAACCATGGCTCATCCCTTGAATCGGGCCTGGTATGATGAAAAGAAGAAAAGAGTAACCAAAGGTTATGGTATTCTTCAGCCCCGTGTGACTGTAAGCCTGCCCGATATAACTGCCTCCTTATATGCCCGGATGCATGGGAATGAGCCCGGTATTGATCCATACACCCGTGCATCTTCGGATGTTTACCAGGATTTGTTTGAGGAGGGCTCATTTATCGGGAAAGGAATTTATGAAGTGGATATATTTAGAAAAGTGCTGCACGGAAGGTTTGCTGAAAACAGCATCCTGAGCCATGATCTCCTGGAAGGATGTTATGTACGGTCGGGCCTCATGAGTGATGTGCAGCTGTTTGAAAAATATCCAACGACCTACAGCGCAGACATGAAACGAATCTCTCGCTGGATCCGGGGCGACTGGCAGATATTTTCATGGTTTCTTCCCTTCGTTCCCGGTCCCGGAAGGCGTTGGGCTAAAAATCCTGTTTCTGCTTTGTCACGCTGGAAAATATTTGACAACATCAGGCGGAGCCTGGTGCCTGTATCACTCACCGCATTGATTTTGATGGGTTGGATTGTATTGCCTTCTTCCCAGTTCTGGACAATAGCTGTTTCCGCAATTATTGTAGTGCCCATCATTATCAACTCAGCATGGGACGCAGTCCGGAAACCGAAAGATGTTATTTTGAAGCATCACATCCGAAATTCAATCAAGCACATTGCCGACGTATTCGTACGCACCCTGTTTACCTTGATTTGTTTGCCTTACGAAGCGTTTTCCAATCTGGTGACGATCTTCCGTACGCTCATCCGAATGCTGGTGACGAGAAAGAAACTTCTTGAATGGAATATTACGACCGGCTTTGATACACATGAAAAGGAAACACTGCTTGCTTCTTATTCATCCATGTGGATCGAACCGTTTTTTACTTGCCTGGTTACCATTTGCCTGTTCTGTTATTTCCCGAATAAATTAATGATTGCCTTGCCTATTCTCCTGCTATGGCTGATTGCTCCATTTGTGACGTGGTGGGCAAGCCGGCCTCAGGCAAAACAGGTTTCCGCATTAAGCAAAGAGCAGGATGTATTTATTGAGAAGCTGGCCCGAAAGACATGGAGCTTTTTCGAACGCTTTGTTGGAGATAGAGACAACTGGCTTCCTCCTGATAATTTCCAGGAACAACCTGTTCCCCTTATTGCACACCGCACATCTCCGACCAATATCGGGCTCTCCCTGCTTGCAGGTGCTGCAGCATGCGACTTTGGTTATATTACTGCAAGCCAGCTTGTCGAACGCACAGCGAAGACCATCGGTACCATGAGGAAAATGGAACGGTTCAGGGGCCATTTTTACAATTGGTATGATACGGAATCGCTTACACCTCTGCTTCCCAAATATATTTCTACTGTGGACAGCGGAAACCTTGCCGGACATTTGCTTGTCCTCCGGCAAAAACTTCTGGCATTGCCTCAGCAAACACCTCCTGTCCGCCGATTGTTTAAGGGACTGCGGGACGCCCTGCGCATACTGATGGATGATGCTGAGAAAAAAGACATTCTCCTGCTCGAATCTTTTAAAAATGAACTCGACACTGCCTGCAATACTGATTTTGCCGGTCCGGGCACCATCAAACCGGTTCTGGAATCGATAGTGAAAAACTTTGGGGCTGTTTATGAGAAATTGGAAAACGACCCGGAAAGTGAAGTGAACAGATGGAAACAAACCATAAAAGAACAGTTAGATTGGATGCAGCAGGAATTTAAAATATTTGAACCCTGGCTGCTGCTGATGATAACACCATCAAAATTCATTGGACTCATTCCCTCCGATGGCACCCTGAGTTGGATTGAGGTGCTGGCGACAGCCCCTCATCTATTGATTCAGGCCGATCAGTATGCTGCTTTGAAAAACACATCAGCCGAAGATGAATGGCTCCGATTGTTCCGGACTTCTCTGTCGGAATCGAGTCATCTGGCAGATCATTTCATTCAGGAGTCGCAACGCCTGGCACTGGAGTGCGATGAACTGGCAGATATGGATTGGGATTTACTGTATGATAAACCCTCCAACCTGTTTACGATCGGCTATAATGTTCAGGAGCATCACATGGACCCGAGTTTTTACGATCTGCTTGCATCAGAGGCGAGGCTATGCACTTTCATTGGTATCGCGCAGGGAAAACTGCCGGAGGAAAGCTGGTTTGCCCTGGGCCGCTTACTCACCAATGTAAGCGGAAACTCCATTCTTCTTTCGTGGAGCGGATCGATGTTCGAATACCTGATGCCGTTGCTCGTCATGCCGACTTACGAGAATACCCTGCTCGATCAGACTTACAAAGCAGCTGTGGAATGGCAAATCGAGTATGGAAAACAAACGGGTCTGCCCTGGGGAATTTCAGAATCAGGCTATAATACAGTGAATACAAATTCCAATTACCAGTATCGGGCATTTGGAGCTCCCGGGCTGGGCCTGAAGCGCGGCCTTGAAGAAGATTCTGTGATAGCGCCTTACGCCACTGCGCTGGCGCTGATGGTTGCTCCCGAAAAAGCCTGTGAAAACCTTGAGCTGCTGCAGAAAAAAGGATATGAAGGACGGCATGGGTTTTATGAAGCCATCGATTATACGCCTTCGCGTCTGCAACGCGGACAGACAAGCGCCATCGTCTATTCCTTTATGGCGCATCACCAGGGCATGAGCCTGCTCTCGTTTGCCTATCTGATGCTTGATCAACCCATGCAGAAACTGTTTGTGGCCGAGCCACGGTTCAAAGCTGCACTCTTGCTGCTGCAGGAACGCATTCCCCGTGCAACAACATTTTTTGCCCATACAACAGACATTGCAGAAGCAAACTATACATCGGCTGGCGCAGAAGCGAGGATAATCACCACTCCCAACACACCATTGCCTGAACTGCAGTTATTGTCAAACGGAAGATACCATGTGATGGTAACCAACTCCGGTTCCGGTTACAGCCGTTGGAAGGATATTCAGGTAATGCGCTGGAGAGAGGATAGTACATGCGACAACTGGGGTACTTTTTGTTATATCCATGATGTTAAAACAGGCGACTTCTGGTCGAACACACATCAGCCCACACTTAAAAAAGGAGATAAATACGAAGCGGCTTTTTCACAAGGACGCGTTGATTTTCGTACCCTTCAGAATGAAATAGAAACTCATACTGAAATTGTTGTTTCTCCGGAAGATGACATTGAGATGCGCAGGGTGCGTTTAACAAACCGCTCTGGAATAGCCCGGACCATTGAAATCACCAGCTATGCGGAGGTTGTAATGGCATCGGCAGCCTCTGATTTGATGCAACAGGCCTTCAGCAGTCTGTTTGTTCAAACCGAAATCCAGCCGGCGCAGCGTGCAATTGTTTGTACGCGCAGGCCACGTTCTGCTTCAGAGCAATCGCCCTGGCTGTTTCACCTGATGACCTCACAGGGAAAAGAGCCGGAAGAAATATCCTATGAAACAGACCGGATGAAATTTATAGGCCGCGGAAATACAACCGTACACCCGCAGGCAATGGGCGGTGAAGGGCCTCTTTCCGGAAGTCAGGGTTCGGTTCTGGATCCTGTGGTTGCGATCCGGTATAAAATAACTCTCGATCCGGAAGAAACAATCGCATTGGACATGGTCACCGGCATAGCCGAAACCAAAGAGGCCTGCCAAAATCTGGTCGATAAATATCAGGACAAACATCACAAAGACCGGGTGTTCGAAATGGCCTGGACACATAGTCAGGTCGTACTGAGACAGATCAATGCCACTGAAGCCGATGCTCAGTTATACGGACTTCTTGCCAGCTCTGTCTTGTTCGCAAACGCAGCCTTTCGTGCGGACCCTGCTATCCTGATCAATAATCACCGCGGACAATCCGGTTTGTGGGGCTATTCCATTTCCGGAGATTTACCGATCGTGCTTTTGAAAATCGGGAAACAGTCAAATATGCAATTGGTCAGGCAACTTGTGCAAGCCCATTCTTACTGGCGTTTGAAAGGAATTGCTGTTGATCTGGTGATCTGGAATGAAGAGCACAGTGGATACCGGCAGGTTTTTCAAAATGAAATTCAGGCGCTTATTCCTGCAGAGCTGGCAGACAAGCCAGGTGGTGTTTTTGTGAAAGCCTCGGATCAGATCTCTCATGAAGACCGTATCTTATTTCAAACCGTGGCACGCATCACCATTTCAGATAATGGAGGAGGAGTATTGGCTGATCATGTCAAACGGAAACAGCCCCCCAAAGTAATTATTCCTTATATCACACCGGTATCTTCTCAAAAGGCATCCGCCACTTCGATTCCCCTGCCTCAGGATTTGATTTTTTTCAATGGGCTGGGAGGCTACTCTGCTGATGGAAGCGAATATGTGATCGCTACGGACAGTAAAATCAAAACGCCGGCTCCCTGGGTCAATGTCATAGCAAACCCCGGTTTTGGTACTGTCATTTCCGAAAGCGGTTCAGCGTATACCTGGACTGAGAACGCCCATGAATTACGACTCACTCCATGGAACAATGATCCGGTAAGTGATTACGGAGGAGAAGCCTTTTACCTGCGTGATGAGGAAAGTGGTTTTTTCTGGTCGGCTTCACTTTTTCCTGCTGCAGGACAATCAAGATACATTACCCGCCACGGTTTCGGCTACAGCATTTTTGAGCATACAGAGGATGGAATTTATTCGGAAATGCGCGTGTTCGTGGATTGTGATGCAGCAATTAAATTCACTGTATTGAAAATACGGAATCAATCAGG
The DNA here is from genome assembly GCA_035999585.1 of Bacteroidia bacterium. GTDB lineage: Bacteria > Bacteroidota > Bacteroidia > Palsa-965 > Palsa-965 > Palsa-965. Next base: position 4,766 of record DASYGQ010000258.1, read on the forward strand.
CCGTCAACGGAAACTTTCGGCGACCGGCTATACGGAATGGATACTTGGCGACAGCAAGTCCAAGACATCCATGCACATCCGCACGGAAGTGGATCCTGACAGCGGCGCAATCTTTGCTAAAAATCCGTACAGTACTGAATTTTCGCACCGTGTTGCATTTTTCGACACGGATAGTTTAAAGAAAACATTTACTGCCGATCGTGCTGAATTTATTGGACGCAACGGTACGTTGGAAAACCCGGATGGGATGTTTCGAACGAAACTCTCTGGAAAAGTAGGACTGGCATTAGACCCCTGTGCCGCCATTCAGGTACCGTTTACCCTTTCAGATGGCGAGGAGCATGAAGTTATATTCAGGCTGGGAACCGGGAAAGATTCCATTGAAACTGCCGAAACAGTACGCAAATTTCGCGGTAACGAAGCAGCCCGCATTTCATTGGAAAACGTAAAACAATATTGGAAGCACCTGATCGGAGCCGTGCATATTGAAACTCCGGATATTGGTATTAACCTGCTTGCGAACGGATGGCTCACGTATCAGACTCTTTCAGCGAGACTTTGGGGACGAAGCGGATACTACCAATCAGGTGGTGCCTATGGCTTCCGAGATCAGCTTCAGGATGTGATGTCGCTCCTTCATGCTGCTCCGCACCTCGCACGTGAGCAGATTGTGCTTTGTGCTTCACGGCAGTTCAAGGAAGGCGATGTTCAGCATTGGTGGCATCCACCGATTGGACGGGGAGTCCGTACAAGGTGTTCTGACGATTTCCTGTGGCTGCCCTTTGTTACCTCTATCTATGTTACACACACAGGTGATGTCAGTGTGCTGGATGCAACAGCTCCTTTCCTGGAAGGACGTGCGTTGACTCCCGGTGAAGAATCCTATTACGACCTGCCCATCCAGTCGGGCTTGTCTGCCAATGTCTATGAGCATTGTGTACTGGCAATCCGGCGCGGGTTCAGTTTCGGAGAGCATGGCCTGCCCCTGATCGGTACAGGCGATTGGAATGACGGCTACGACAAAGTAGGCAATGAGGGAAAAGGTGAAAGTGTATGGATGGCGTTTTTTCTCTATGATATTCTGAACAGGTTTGGTGAAATTGCCCTCCTCCGGAAAGATCTTTCATTTGTTGAAGAATGCAAAAAGCAGGCAGGGCAACTGAAACAAAATATTGATAAGCATGCCTGGGATGGAGCCTGGTACAAAAGGGCCTGGTTCGACAATGGCACACCGCTCGGGTCATCCGGAAATGAGGAGTGTCAGATTGATTCGATCGCACAGAGCTGGTCTGTTTTGTCGGGTGCAGGAGATGTCGCTCGTTCCAATACTGCGATGCAGTCGGCTTACGACAAACTTGTTAAAAAAGAGAATGGAGTTATTCAATTGCTGACGCCGGCTTTCGATAAATCAGATCTCAATCCCGGTTACATTAAAGGATATGTGCCAGGGGTAAGGGAAAACGGAGGGCAGTATACACATGCTGCTGTTTGGCTGATCAATGCATTTGCCAGGTTAGGTGACAGGGAAAAGGTATGGGAATTGCTGAATATGATAAATCCAGTTAACCATGGGAAGAGCCCTGAAGCAATTGCTGTGTACAAAGTGGAGCCTTATGTCCTGGCCGCAGATGTATACGCGCGTGAACCTCATGTGGGACGGGGAGGATGGACATGGTATACCGGTTCTGCGGGTTGGATGTACAGACTGATCATCGAATCTTTTCTGGGCCTTTGCCAGGAGGGTGGAAAGTTGAAGATTACTCCCTGTATCCCTGAAGAATGGGAATCATTCAAAACGGACTACCGGTATGGAAAGTCAATCTATCACATCGTAATAATCCAGAAAAAGGGAGAAGGCGAAATGACACTTACTGTGGATGGAAAAAGGCAAACGGATGGGATGGTTTCACTGGAGGGTGCTGGCGGAGAACACATTGTTGAGGTTATACTTTTTTCAAGAGGGATTCTGTCGAAGCCGGGAATACATCATAATTAACAGCCAGAGCTCAGGAGATAAGAGAGGAGGCCGCAGCACGGTCGGCAAACCAAAGTAATTGACCGTCTTGTGGCCTGATTAGTTGAGCGGGGTAGGTATCCGG
>DASYGQ010000326.1:0-26044 GCA_035999585.1 Bacteroidia bacterium
TGAACATCACCTCTTCACTCAGCGCCAGTGCCACCTCCACCAACATTAGCTGCAAGGGCGCCAATGACGGCACCGGCACAGTCACCGCTACAGGTGGTACAGGAGCGTATACCTATTCCTGGGCGCCTTCGGGAGGAGCCGGAGCCACAGCAACGGGGCTCGCTGCCGGATCCTATACCTGCACCGTGACCGATGCTGGCGGCTGCACCTCCACTGCTGTCATTAACATAACCGACCCACCCTTACTTACCACCACCGGAACAGGCGGCGCTGAAAATTGTTCCGGCGGAAGCACGGCAACAGTTTCTGTTTCTCCAACCGGCGGTACGGGTGCCTATACTTATGCATGGGCTCCATCGGGAGGAACAGCCGCTACCTCAACAGCGCTTCCTTCAGGAAGCTATACATGCACCATCAAGGATAACAAGGGCTGTACCATCACACAGGTGGAGACCATCACCGATCCCGCCTTGCTTACCGCCACCGGCTCAGGAAGCACAGAGGCCTGTTTCGGAGCCAGCACGGCTACGGCAACAGTAACACCTTCGGGCGGTACGGGAGCGTATACTTATTCCTGGGCTGCTGCAGGCGGAACCGGACAAACAACCACTCCCCTGCCCGCCGGAAATTACACCTGTACCATTACTGATAACAAGGGCTGCTCCATCACACAGGTGGAAACCATTGCACAGGCGGCCAATTTCTCGGCGACGAATACACAAACCAATATCCTCTGTAACGGAAACGCCACCGGTTCCATCACCGTGACACCCAGCGGCGGAACAGGCGCCTATACCTATTCCTGGGCACCTTCGGGAGGAACGGCTGCCACCGCAAGCGGACTGACGGCCACCGGTTATGTATGCACCATCACCGATAACAACGGCTGCTCCATCACTTCGGGAGCCACCATCACACAACCCTCTGCCATTGCACTCAGCTCCTCCTCCACCCCGGCCTCCTGCGGCAATGCCGACGGCACAGCCAGCGTGACGGCAACCGGCGGAACAGGCGCTTATACTTATTCCTGGACACCTTCAGGGGGAACAGCGGCCACCACCACTCCTGTTGCGGCAGGATCTTATACACTCACACTCAGCGATGCGAATGCCTGTGTAAAATCGATTGTCGTCACCGTTGCTTCCAACTCCGGCCCTACGCTGGTCATCGGATCTTCAACCAATGTATCCTGCAACGGAGGAACTGACGGCAGCATCACCTCCACCCTTGCGGGCGGTACCGGTCCGTTCGTTTATTCATGGACACCAAGCGGTGGCACGGCTCCAAACGCCACCGGACTCACAGCCGGCACTTATACGGTGGGTGTGAAAGATGGCAACGGCTGCATTGCCAAAGCCAGCACCACCATCACCGAACCGCCTGCCATGACGTTTACCACGGCTTCCGCCAACGTCACCTGCAACGGAGGAAACAACGGCACCATTTCTGTGAATCCTTCGGGAGGATCCGGCCCTTATACTTATTCGTGGTCACCTTCGGGAGGAACGTCTTCGCTGGCAACCGGTCTCACGGCAGGCTCCTATACCTGTACCATCACGGATTCCAAAGCATGCTCCATTGCACCGGCTGTGGTTGTTACGCAACCAACAGCCGTAACAGGAACAGCAACCGAAACCGATGTGAAATGCAACGGAGGTTCCACGGGCACAGCAACAGTAACCGCTTCGGGAGGCACGGGTACACTCACTTATTCCTGGTCACCTTCGGGCGGCAGCGGCACAACAGCTTCGGGGCTTTCTGCAAACACGTATACCTGCACCATCACGGATTCCAAAGGCTGCACGGGCACAGCCGTCACCACGGTCAAACAGCCTCCTGTTCTTGCTGTTGCCGCAACCGCTGTTTCGTCGACATGCGGCAATGCCAACGGATCTGTTACGGCAAATGCTTCAGGGGGAAGCCCGGCTTATACCTATTCCTGGAATCCGGGTGTTGCCTCAACGGCCACGGTCAATAATCTTTCTGCTGCCACCTATACCATTACGCTCACCGATGCGAATGCCTGTCAGGTTACAGCAACCGTTGTGCTGAACGACATGGGCAGCCCCACACTCACCATGGGCGCTGTGAATCAGATCACCTGTTTCGGTGCCTGCAACGGCTCGGCAACAGCTATTGCAAGCGGAGGAACGGGAACACTCACTTATTCCTGGACACCATCGGGTGGCACGGGAGCAACAGCTTCAGCACTTTGTCCGGGTACCTACACCTGTACACTGAATGATGCAAACGGCTGCAGCAAGCAGGTCAGCACTGTCATTACACAACCTCCGGTACTGGCTGTTTCCATTGCATCATCTGCAAATGTCAAATGCTTTGGCGGCAGCAACGGCACAGCCACCGCATCGGTATCGGGAGGATCGGGGGCTTATACCTATAGCTGGACACCTTCGGGAGGAACCTCTGCCATTGCGGGCGGACTAACCGCCGGCGATTACACCATAACGGTGAAAGATGCCAACGGCTGTTCGCAAAAAGATTCCGTCATCATCACCCAGCCAACACTGCTGCACGTTTCCGTTGCCGGCATCAAGACCACCTGCATGGGAAAATGTGACGGCACACTGATCTGCATTCCGGGCGGTGGCACTCCTTCTTATACTTATTCCTGGAGCACGGGGTGCGCGGCGCCCAGCTGCAGCAATGTTTGCGCAGGCTCTTATTCCATCACCGTGACCGATGCCAACGGCTGTTCGGCATCCGACACCACATCCGTGAAGCAGCCATCGGCCATTACGCTTCAGATGTTTTCGGTGAATGCACATTGCTTCCATTCCGACGGGATGGATTCTGTTTCAGCCAGCGGAGGCTCCGGTAGCTATACTTACACGTGGTCACCCGGGGCAGGTTCCGCCAATGCTTCGTATACCAATATCCCTCCCGGTAATTACGTGGTGCTGGTGCATGATGTAAACAACTGCCCCGCGAAAGATTCGCTGCGCGTGCTGAACACTCCGGGTGTTGTGGCCGATATTGTTTCAACGACTCCTGCCACCTGCTTTGGCGGCAGCGATGGCAAGGCTGGGGGCGGCGGACAGGGAGGAACCCTCCCCTACTCCTATTCCTGGTCGCCCAACACCTCCCTCAGCGATACCGCCAAAGGCCTGGCCGCCGGCTCTTATACGGTGACTGTGACTGACGGACATAACTGCACGAGCACGGCAGTGGCAACGGTGGGTCAGCAGACCGAGGTGACGATAAAACCGATGACCATCGTAACGCTTTGCATCGGGCAATGCATGCCGCTGACCGCTACCGGTTCGGGAGGAACTCCGGGTTATACGTATACCTGGACACAGGGAGGCAGTCCGGCTGTTTCTCCGGCTTGCCCGGTTGTGAGTACAACCTATACGGTGGTTGGAACAGATGTGAACGGTTGTGTATCCGCTCCCGATACCGTCAGCATTCTGATGCATCCGCCCATCAAGGTGATTGCTACGGGCGATACTTCTGTATGCCCCGGCTCTTCGGTGCCTCTTCATGCGGTTGCCAGCGGAGGAAACGGAAATTTCACCTATACCTGGTCAACAGCACTCGGCCTTAACAGCACCACTGTTCAAAACCCCATTGCCACACCATCTGTAAGCACAACCTATACGGTGGTGGCTTTCGACAACTGCGGTACGCCGGCAGCTTCAGCAACAGATACCGTAACCATTTATCCGACACCCCTGGTTGTTTTTGCGGCGAGTGATACCGCGGGCTGTGCTCCGTTCTGTATCACGTTTACGGGATTGTCGAACCCGGCCTGTTCAAGCGCCACCTGGAATTTTGGCGACAGCAACGGAGGCTTCGGCTGTGCAAGTCAGTTTCATTGCTTCAGTGCAGCCGGCAAATATTCCGTTTCACTTAACGTAACGGATGTACACGGCTGTCCCGGCTCCTACAACGTTTTGAATTACATCGATGTGTTCCCTCTGCCGAAAGCCTCCTTCACGCTGGGCCCTCAGCCGACAACCATCGTGAACTCCGAAATCTTTTTCAAGGACCACTCTTCCGGTGCGAACAGCTGGAGCTGGAATTTCGGGGATTTTGCGGGCAGCTCTTCCATTCTTCAGAACCCAAGCTATGTTTATCCCGACACCGGATGTTTTGTAGCTCAGCTCGCTGTCACCAACAGTTATGGCTGTGTGGATACAACTTCCAGACCACTCTGCATCCGGCCCGACTTTACCTTTTATGCTCCGAACGCATTTACTCCCAATGGCGATGGCACCAATGATTTCTGGCAGCCCAAAGGATTGGGGATTGATCCGGCAACATATCACCTCATGATTTTCGACCGCTGGGGAAATCTTGTTTTTGAAACACATACCTGGGGAGAGAGCTGGGATGGAAGAGCAAATACCGGAACGGATATTGCGCAGACGGATACCTTTGTGTGGAAAGTCACGCTCCGGGATTACCTCGAAAACAAGCACGCTTTCTCCGGTATCTGTAACCTCATACGCTGATTCAGAACGATTCGCCCGATCCGAAATACACGCCGGAGGTATGGCTTCCCAGCCCGAGATCGACTCCAATGTTCACCCGTTCGTGTTTGATGAACATGACCCTGACAGCCGCTCCGTAGGTATAATGGATGCCATCGATGGAGAAATGGTTCATGACATCGGCCACCTCCCCCATTCCGCCAAACACACAAAAGCCGAGCCAGCGCCATACCGGGAAACGATACTCAGCCTGCGCGGCGATCATGTCATTATCACGAAAGCGGCCCTGATAAATCCCCCGCATCATCACATCACCGCCCATCAATGCAAGCTGCCGGAAAGGTGGGTGTGAATCATTGAAATTCATGACGAGCTGCAGGCCCAGAATATTGCGCGGCCAGAGCTCAAAGAATTTCCGGGCATCGATGCTCAGGTTGTTGAAGTTATACTGGCTCCCGATTTCTTTCCTGTTTACATAGTTGGATATATCGAGGTAAAATCCTTTGTAGGAGTTGATAACATTGTCGCGCGAGTCATAGAGGAATACCAGGCCGGCTCCCGATGTACGGCTCCCTCCTGACCCGGAGATGTGTCCTGTATCGAGTATGCCTCCGGAAGGATAGCGGAGGTTTGCCACCAGGTTGTACTGATACTGAATGCCCACAAATGTGTGCGGAAGAACAACACGTGTCAGGCGCTGCACAAACTGTACATTATCGAAACGGATCAGTTGTTCATCTTCACTTCGTGTGTTATTGCCTATTCCGTAAAAATACTCGCTGAAGTTCTTGTACACCGTTGTTCCTCTCAGAATGAATTTTTCACCCGGAAACAACAGCGTGTTATTGACTTCCGTGACAAACTGATTGTTTTGTGTATACGACAGGGTGGTCTCTGTATTCGATGTGCGTGCGGAGGTGTCTTTTCCAATTTTAAACAGCTGGAGATAATAGAGGCCGGTGAGAAAGCCTGTCTCCGGAGAGCGATCGAGCTGCGGGGCCAGCAGGAAGTTTCGTTTTTGGGTGATACGCTCAATGAGAGCGGAATCGATCCGGAGGCGGTGTTGGGTTTGAGCAGCAAGGGAAATGGTCAGCAGAAAAAAAACGGCAAGCAGGAAAACGGGGAAAAGTTTCCGGTGTTCAGGGAGTTCCGATGTAATGATGATCCGCACGATTGTTTTTTCTGTTTCCAAAGCTACGATTTTAGAACGGAGAGGCCTGAGAAGAGCTGATTTTTGGATCCTATTCAGCTCATTTATCATTCAGATTTGATCCAGAATTAAAATGTACATTTGAAAAAACAAAACACGAAAATGAACAAAAACTCTTCCTTTTTAAGCCTGCTGCTGGTGCTTTCTGCGCCAGCCCTGCTTCTGGCTCAGACCAAAGCTTCCGATTATAAGCCGGCAAACAAAATCAAAGTTGAAGGTGACGGTGGCTGGGATTACCTGGCATCCGATGCCAAAACAGGTCTTCTGTATATTTCGCATTCAAACATCGTGCAGGTGCTTGACGAAAAGACAGGAACCATCAAAGCCACTATTCCCGACACCAAAGGCGTGCATGGTATAGCCATCGCCGATGACCTGGGCAAGGGCTTCATCAGCAACGGAAAAGACACATCTGTAACTGTTTTCGACCTGAAGACATTCGCCACAATCACCAAGGTAAAAGTGACCGGCAAAAACCCGGATGCCATCCTGTATGATCCTTTTTCCAAAAAAGTATTTGCATACAATGGCCGCAGCTCCAATGCCACCGTCATTGACGCAAAGACAAATGCAGTTGTCGCCACCATTCCCCTCGAAGGAAAGCCGGAGTTCTCACAGACCGACGGAAAAGGAAAAGTGTATGTGAACATTGAAGACAAAAGCAAAGTGTGCATGATCAATTCTTCAACACTTAAGGTGGAGCAGACCTGGTCTGTCGCTCCCGGTGAAGAACCAAGCGGACTTGCACTCGACAACAAAAATCACCGCCTGTTTATGGTTTGCGGAAACCAGCTGATGATGATTCTGGATGCCGAGAACGGCAAAGTGATTGCAAAATTGCCTATTGGCGACGGAGCAGATGGTGTTGCATTTGATCCTTCGCTGGAAAGAGCTTACAGCTCCAATGGCGATGGAACAGTTACCGTTGTTCAGGGTGAAAAAGGCGGGAATTACAAAGTTCTCGAAACCATCACCACACAGCGCGGAGCAAGAACCATTGCTGTAGATACCGAAACACATCACATCTTCATGCCTACTGCAGAGTTTGAAACTCCTGCAGCGGGAGATGAGAAAAAACGTCCGACGATGAAAAAAGGATCGTTCATGATCCTGGATATCGCACCTGCGAAATAAACACATTCTTAACGCACAAAGCCCCGTCTGGTTATATCAGACGGGGCTTTGTTTTTTCATCTGTTACCAGCGTTCATTTTTATGTGAGATTGACCTTTGATTTCGCCAAACAAATCGGGAATAAAATATGAGTCGCTTCAGGATAGCTGTTTTCCTTCCGAATCATTCCAATCTCCCTTCGGCTATTCAAAACAGCTCCTCAGCTAATGTTCCGATTCCTTAGAGGATTTGCTGATAATTTTATAATCTAAAGCAGAATTATGAAAAAGTCACTATTGATAATCAGTGTGGTCCTTATTTCTCTTTCCTCCTGCGAAGTAGAGTACCGGGGCGAAAACAGGTACAGGCACTACAGAGGATATGAACGCGAACACTATCCTGAACATCATGATGAATACCGGCACGGCTACCATCACGATGAACGTGGCAGGGAAATCCTTGTGGAACCGCGGAGGTAAACGATCCAGAAAAGTTATAGGAACGGCTGAATGAAGTTGATAATTCCATTCCAACGACAGGAAACGGATTTGGTGCCGAAAAGGGCTACAGCGAACCGACCAATCTTAGTTTTGACAAATAAAAAGCGGGACTAAACTAATCCTGTTCTTTTTATCGGATTGGCCCTGTTTCCAGGTATTTAGGCCATATCCATTCGTTTCCTTTATCGTCACTTTTCTTCAAAAAAATCCGGCATTTGCTGTCTGACCTGTTTGATTTTAGCGGTTTTTAAACTAACTTGGCTCTCTGTTCCCGCCGGGATTGAATCGCCGGGAAGATGATATAAAACAGAAATCAACGCTTTTATTAAACCAGGGAATGAAACCGGTGTCAAACCCGGGTTGATCCGCTTAAGAACAAACAAATCAAATCAAAAAAGAAGAATATGAAACAAACCAAATGGATCCTGGCCTGTGTGTCACTAATGCTGATTGCGGGTCTTACCATCTCTTCCTGTAAGAAAAAAGCAGCGGATACCGAAGAAATCAATACCTCGGTAGACAATGCAAGTGCCGAGCATATCACTTCCGACGTGACTACGATTGCTGCTCAGGCATCCGATGGCAACTCTTCCCTGCCAAGTTATAAGACAGCGTCTTATGATCAGGTGCTCGCCGGTTCCTGTGCAACAGTTGCTTATACTGCAGGTTCTCCGGTTATCACAGTTACATTCACTCCCGGCGCAACCTGTATTGACGGGCGCAACCGCAGCGGATCTCTGACCATTGATTATTCAGCATCTACAAACGGCGCTACGCATTACCGTGATCCGGGCTTCAGCTGCAAAATCACTTCCAGCAATTATGTGGTTGACGGAAATCAGGTGAACATCATCAACAAAACCGTTACCAACACAACCCCTCTTGGCTTTAACCCTGCTTCCACCCAGCTGTCCTGGTCCATCAAAGAGCAGCTGAACATTGTTAAAAATGGCGGCGGCACAATCAACTGGAATTGCTCGCGCACCAAATACCTTTTGAACACTTCCGACACCTCCGTTTACCACGGACCTTCAAGGCCCATCAGCTGGAGCAAGGCCCGCATCGGACATGAAGGAACATCCTATGGCACATCTGCAAGCGGCATTGCATTCAACGCCACCATCATGAATATGATTATCCGCGATTTCGGTGGCTGCAGTCTCGGCGGACGTCACCCCATCATTCAGGGCACGATCGACTTTACTCCATCAGGCCACCCGACACGTGTCATTGACTACGGAAATGGCTCATGCGACATGAACGCAACAGTCACCGTGAATGGTGTTTCACATCCCATCACACTTCCCTAAAAAACTTGCGAATAAAAAAACCCGCTCTGGTATTCCGGAGCGGGTTTTTTGTTGCACATTCTTTTTCTTCAGGGATCAACCGCCCCTTCAAATACATCGATTTTTTCCAGGTATTTCACAGAGTTCTTAATATACTCGTGTGCCGGCAGCGGCTGTTTCATTCCTGTATCGCTGAGCAGCTTTGTGTTGTCGAACACCTGCCCGAGCTCCATGAATTCCAGATAGGGCTCCAGTGCAAACAACAGGATACGAAGGCGGCCACGGCTTTCGAAAATATCATTCCAATAGCTCAGGTGTTGTGTGTTTCCATGCAGCTCATCTCCGGGCTTGGGCGGGTGATTCTTGGCCCAGGCAACCATTTGCTTTACGTGAGATGTATTTACGAATTTGAAAGGGGGACGGTGATTAAAGTGCGGCTCAATAGCTGATGTGATCTGAAGTGCATTGCTTGCCCCGGCTTGTCCGGAAGAAACGTGATACACCTGATGCTTTCTTTTTGCGAACAGAAGTTCTACAATGGCTTTGGATGCAAAATCAACCGAAATAATATCCAGTTGCGCCAGAGGATTTACAGGAACAAGGCGTAGGAGGTTAACGGTTGCAAGGGTCCAGAGAATAACGGTTGATCGCGGAGCCCAGGGACGGCTGTCACCCATGATGATCGATGGCCTGACCACCAGGATCTGATCTTCGCGCAGATAATCTTTCAGCACCTGCTCGCCGGTCATCTTTGTATAAGTATAGCTCACCACATGCTCTGCATTCACATCCGGAGATTCCTCTTCCAGAACAACACGGTTGAGAATGTTCTTTCCGCATATCGTGGCGGTTCCGACATAAACGAATGTTTCCAGTTTCTTGAGTGTGGCGCTCCATTTCAAAATCCGCTGCAATCCGTCGATATTGACATCCTTTACAATCGTATCAAATATTTTGGAGAAGGATGTGTTGGCTGCCGAGTGAATAATCACGCCGATGTTTTCGAGGGCTTTATTGGCAGAGAGGGTCTCGGCGAGAGTGTCGTCGGACAGATCGCCGGCAACCGGAATAATTCTTTGCTCGTCAAAGAAGTCGCCATGCAGAAAAAACACTTTCTTAACACGCTCAAGCGCTTCGCCATGGGACTTTGCCCTTACCAGACAAAATATTTTGCCGACTTCTTTGCGTTCGGAAAGATCCATTAAAATCTCTCCACCCAAAAAACCCGTTGCCCCCGTCAGAAAAACATCCATAAATCTGTTTTATTATTTATCGTTATTTCAAAACATTTCCAGGCCAAAAATTCCGGCTACAATCAATAAAATCGATATTACTTTGGCGGCAGAAACCGGCTCTTTGTAAAAGATCATTCCGATGACCGCAATCAGCACAATACCCATACTGGCCCATATAGCGTAAGCAATGCTTACCTCCATTTTCTTAAGCACAAATACAAGCGAAACCAGACTTAATCCGTAAAACAAAAACACCAAAACAGAAGGCACAAGCTTGGTAAAGCCCTCTGCCAATTTCATGCATATGGTGCCAAGCACTTCAAATACAATCCCTAAGCCCAGAATTAACCAGTTCCAGCCCATTCCCCTGATTTAATGAATTAAATGGTACGATTGTTTATCCAAGTTTCAATGAATTTGCAAAATTAAGGTATTATTAACAGATTTCCTTTCCCTGAATCAAGATATCCGAAATAAATTCCTTGTTTTCGGGGAATGGCTTCCAAAAGCCGGTTTTATACTTGCGCTTTAGTATATTGTGTTTTCCAGCTGATGGCTGCACAACCTGGGTGGGATAGGATAAACAAAGGGAGCTGGGATGCGGCATACCGCATTCCGGTCAGTGTTTGTGGTTTTTTCTGGCCTTTCTTTGGTATTTGCCAAAAATCTTCTTGTCTTCCGAAGCCGGGTTGCGGCGACGATGGGTTTTTCTTTGTAAGAAGCTGTTCTTCCTCCTTGAGCTGGCAGGAGCTCCCATGCTGGCATCGTGCCGTTTTCGCCTGACAACAGTATGATAACCGTCGCCATCCACCCTGTATGCGTGTGGCCGGCTATGACGTGAAAAAGGGTCGCGGATACCGCGAATTCGGGTTGAAAAAGCCGCCTGGGGTGTTGGGGCTTTTGTTGCCTTGGGTTTATAAAGTCCAAAAAAACGGGAATGGTATGTCGAGCTGAACGGGCGTCCGCTATTGCATCCACTGCCGAACAAGAGAGCCATGAAAACAATGATTATAAAAAAGGGAGCCGCCGATCTTCTCATCTAATATTTCAAAAATAGCTATTTTGACTCAATCGCCCCGGTTGTGGGCTAATAATTTAATTCCTGCATAAGTAGGGGCCGGTTTCTCTTTGTTTCCACAAATGGTTTTTCCGGTCTTGCGTTTGCGCATCCTCCCTTCCTCAAATTTCTCTTTGCTGAGTGCTTTTTTAGGCGTAGGTTTGAGGAAATGACAGGCTTTCTTTCCCTTAAAAACGTTTACCTGCGGTACTCCGCAATTTTTCTCGCGCTTATATACATACTGATCGAGGCATCGCAAAACAACGACTTCATTATTTTTCTCTCTGCCTCGGAAGATCTGATCCGGAAAATTAACATCTATACCGTTTTCTATAAGGGCTGTTATCACTATTACTACAGCCCCTTGTTTGCTCTTGCCTTGTATCCTCTTACGCTCCTCCCCGCTTACTTTGCCAAACTCCTCTGGCTGGGCCTGAATCTTGTCTTTATGTTCCGCACCTGGAAAGCCATGTCCTTTTTCCTGGACCGGCGGGTTTTCAACGAACGGCAAAAACTTTTCTTCACGGTGTCCTGTTTCCTTTTTGTTCTTTATTTCCTGACCGAAAATTTTCATTGCGGCCAAATGACGGTGTTCATTCTTTTTCTGTCTGCCGAAGGCATGTACAGGATCATGACCGGGCGTTATTGGTTCGGGGCACTGCTCATCGCTCTGGCGATCAACATTAAGTTGCTTCCTCTTTTGCTTCTGCCTTATCTCTTGTATCGTGGCTATCTGAAAGCAAGCGCCTGGCTCGTTTTATTTCTTTGTGTGTTGCTTGTTTTGCCAGCGCCCCTCATTGGTCTGCAGTACAACACTGATTTATTAAAATCGTGGTGGGCGCTCATCAACCCCGCGAACACCGAGCATGTCATCGACACCGCTGAGCGTAGCTTTCACAGTCTTTCATCCTGGCTTCCGGGTCTGTTAATGGATCACGTGAGCGATCCGCAAGTGCTTCCTGTCAAACGGAATATTGCAAACCTCGATGCAAAAACGGTTGGCATCATACTCAATACGATACGTGCCCTGCTGCTGTTATTGGGTTTGTACTTCCTGCGCTCCTTGCCTTTCCGGCGGGCAACAAGCAAACTAAGCGCTTTCCGTGAGCTGGCTTATCTCTTCCTGCTTGTTCCGCTGATCTTTCCGCACCAACAGCACTACGCGTTTTATTTCATGCTGCCGGCAGGTACTTATATGTGTTATTTTCTGACAAGCCAGTGGGTTGCCGAAACAAAACGTATTTCAGAAAGGAAGTTTAAGCTTCTTGTGGCGGGAATGGTCGTTGTATTTCTGACCAACAATATCCAGCTGCTGCTTGGCGAGTTCGGCCAATGGTATCAGCATTTTAAAGTCATCACTTACGGTGCATTACTTCTGATACCGATGCTTGCCGTTTCACGACCAGAAGAGATACCTGTCAGAAAAGAAGAAGAGGAGCGGGAAAAGGGTCCCGGGTTCTATTGATTTTCCGCTTACCGACCGGAGCCTTTATGCAGAAAGCGCTTCCTGCGGCATAGGCTCCGCATGAATGATATCTTCCAGATCAACCATCTGCCCGATGTTTTTGTTTTCACGCTGACCACCATTTGTATAAATCGTGAAGCGCTCACCCAGGCTTGCAAACCGGTAGTTCAGCCTTTCGTTTGCCTTCGATTCCCAGATAACGCCGAATACTGTTTTTCCGGAACGAAGTCTGAACTTGCATGGCTTGTCATTGTAAGACAAAAAATCAAACCGTGTCATAGAGAGGGGTATTTGAGTAAACTAAATTTCGATTTTTTTACGGTAAAAAACAAGATAAGTTGCCGTCAGTTTTCAACAAATCTTATTCTCTGTTGATAACCACAGGCTCCACCAATACAGGGGTTTGGCCTGTTTCGGCGACGAAGTTTCGGTTTTAACCTCCGAAACCTTTTATTTCAGCGTTTGATTTTTTTTCCTGCGTTTGTTTGTCCGGTTAGACAAAACAAACAATTTTTCCTGCAAATCGGGTTTGCCGGTTTTATTTCAGGCCTCTGCGTTCGCGCCAGATCTGATTGAATGATTTGGGTGCCACAACAGGAAGTTCGCGTCTCTCGCCCCAGGTCTTTTTGAAAAACTGCTTGAGCATAAAGTTTTTCACTTTCGCTCCGCCTTTTTCCATTTTACTTCGCTTAAGCATTGCGCCTTTCCAGAAGAACCAGATCACGTTTTCTGTTTTGGATGATTTGTCTTCAACAGCATCGCGCCGGTTTGAAAGCAATAAATTGTGAAGATCTATTTTAACAGGACACACTTCCGTGCATTTCCCGCATAGAGAAGAGGCGTAGCTCAGGTGCTTAAACTCCTGCAGGCCTCTCAGGTGAGGCGTGAGGACAGCGCCAATAGGGCCGCTGTATGTTGTTCCGTAAGAGTGACCTCCCACTCCTTCGTAAATGGGGCAGCCATTCAGACAAGCTCCGCAACGGATGCAGTTCAGGGCTCTCCTTTGTTCAGCCTGCGCCAGCACGTTTGTCCTTCCGTTATCCAGTAATATCACATACATCTCCTCCGGCCCGTCAATTTCGCCTTGTTGACGCGGACCCGTGAGGATTGAATTGTAAACAGTCATGTTCTGTCCTGTTCCGTTGGTGGCAAGCAAAGGCCAGAACAAATCGAGATCCAGGACCGACGGAATGAGTTTCTCAATGCCTACAATAGAAATGACGATTTTCGGAAAAGAAAAAGACATGAGTGCGTTTCCTTCATTTTCACTGAGCGCAACTGCTCCCTGATCCGCAATGAGAAAGTTTCCTCCGGTCACGCCTAAATCCGCCGTTTGATATTTGGCGCGCAGGTCTTCTCTGACATAAGCGGTGATCTGCTGGGGGGTCCAGTCAAGGGGTGTTCCTTTTTTTTCATGAAAAAGGCGCGCCACATCTTCTTTTGATTTGTGCATGGCGGGCGTCACAATGTGATAGGGCGCCTCGCCATCCATCTGCTGTATCACTTCGCCAAGATCGGTTTCAAGAGACACCATCCCTTCCTTTTCAAGGGCCTCATTGAAATGTACCTCCTCCGTAACCATGGACTTCGACTTAACCACTGTCTTGGAGCCTGATTTCTTCATGATCTGTATCACTTCCTTCATGGCCTCCTCTGCATCCTGCGCCCAGATAACCTTCCCTCCTCTTTTCAGAAAATTGGATTCAAATTCAATCAGGTACTTATCCAGATTTTCAATGACTTTTGTCTTAAGCGCCGAAGCGCGGGTGCGGGCCAGCTCGTAGTTCGAAAACTGCTTCTTTCCTTCCAGTACTTTTTTGTTGTACTGTCCGATATTGTATTTCAGTTTTCTCCGGTGCTCGGCATCAAATACTTTTTTCTCTGCCGCTTCGTAAAACAGTTCCGCCTGACTTGCCATACCTTTTTCTTATTTATTTTCTGTTTGAGCCAAGATTCTAATAACCATTATTTCTTATGGGAGTCCACAACAATGCGATCAGGCCTGTTGGAAAGCACCCAGCCTGTATAGAACACCAGACGGGCTCGCTTTTCCATCATGTTAAAATCGATTTTATCCACCTCATCCGTTTCCTGGTGGTAGTCGGCATGTGTGCCGTTGAAATAGAAAATAACCGGGATTTCATTTTTTGCAAAATTATAATGGTCGGACCGGTAGTAAAACCTGTTCGGGTCATTTGTGTCATTGTATGTATAATCCAGCTTGAGGTGGGTATAGTTAGCATTTGCCGATTCGTTGATGGAGTGCAGCACCGAGCTGAGCTTGTCTGATCCGATCACATAGACGTAAGCCGGATCCGCTTTGTGGGCATCATCAATTCGTCCGATCATATCAATGTTCAGATCACATACAATTTTGGAGAGCGGAATGGTGGGGTGTTCCACATACCAGGCAGATCCCAGCAATCCTTTTTCTTCTCCGGACACAGTCATGAAGACGATGCTTCGTTCGGGTCCGTGTCCTTCTTCCTTTGCTTTCACAAAAGCTCTGGCAAGGCTTAATACCGAAACCGTTCCCGACCCATCGTCATCAGCACCATTGTATACTTGTCCGTTTATAATTCCCAGGTGATCGTAATGGGCCGTAATGAATATATATTCATCCTTTTTTGTCTTTCCTTCCAGAATGCCGATTACGTTTTCTCCCGAATAGCCGGGTTCGTCGCGATGAACATCTATTTTAACGGCGGTATTTTTGACCAGGCTTTGCGGTTTTCCTTTCGCTTCTTCTTTTTTGCTCAACATTTCAAGATCTGCACCCATTATTTTATCTGCCATTTCCTTTGAAATGTAAAACACCATGAGTTCGGGTTTTCCGGTGTTTTCCGGAGCCATGCGGATACGGTCGCCGGAACCTCCTCTCCCTGGTTTTTGTGCCGCGGGATCCTCGGCCGAAACAATCAGCAGAACCCTCACGCCGGCATTTCTGGCGGCATCAATTTTGTTGGATACAACCTGCATGGGTTTTCCCGGTTCTGAAGAGTGGCTGATGATGTATTTCCCTTGTTTGTCTTTCGGCTCACCTTTATATACCAGCACTACTTTTCCTTTTACATCCGGACCTTTTTTGTAATCGTTATAGCCTGTGGCCGAGTCATGGATTCCAAAGCCTTTGAAAACAATCTGGCCGGCTTCAAAAACCTGGTCGTGAAACTCGGGTTGGGAAAAGGTGTAGAAGTCTTTCCGGAATACGTAAGCTGTTCCTGCAACAGAAAAATCAATATTGGCGGATTTGCGAACAACCAGGGGATAGTTTTGAAAATAGGATGTGTCGTTGCCAGGTTTAAGTCCAAGCTTTTTGAACTCTGCATGGATATAATCAGCAGCCATTTTCTGACCCTTCCGGCCTGTCTCCCGGCCCTCGTAGGCATCTGAAGCAATAACAGAAAGGTGTTGTTTCAGCAGCGCTGCATTAACAATATTGGCATAACGTTCTGCTACTGTATCGCGTCCCTGTGCAAACTCAAATACGGGAAACGCACAAATAAGAATGATGAATAATTGTAGTTTACGGGTCATAAGTGACAAGATGCAAATTTATATATTTTAAAGCTCCTTTGATTTCTGCTCAGATCTTACTGACGCGGTCGGCATGTCTTCCTCCTTCAAAAGCTGTTGTCAGAAATGTATCCGCAATCAGCCCGGCTTCTTCTTCTGAAATAAAGCGGGCCGGAAGAGCAAGTACGTTGGCATTATTATGCTGGCGGGCCAGTCTGGCAATTTCTTCCGTCCAGCAAAGAGCAGAACGGATTCCTTTGTGTTTATTGGCAGCCATATTGATCCCGTTTCCACTTCCGCAAAGCAGAATTCCTGTTTCCGCTTCCTTGTTTTCAACCGCCAGGGCTACGGCGTGGCCAAAATCCGGGTAATCGGCACGTTCCTCAGAGAAACAGCCTTTATCCGTAACTGAATATCCTTTTCCGGCCAGATATTTGCGTATCTTTTCTTTCAGGGAGAATCCGGCATGGTCGCTACCAATTGCTATTTTCATGTCTGCCATCCAAAATTGTTTATAAGTCCTGCTGTAAAAGTGCTAATTTAATGCAAGTATCTGTAAATCTGGTGGTTTTAATTTTATGAACAGACTGTGAGCAATTGTTCCGATTCTGTGTTATTAACTAAATGTAAAAAGTATTAGGCTTGTTCATATCCGGATCTGCTTATCAAAGCATTCGGGATTCCCAAAAAAGTTTTGGCAAACTATTCAGGAAAAAATGAACACCTTTGTTAAGAGTTTTGCGAATAAAACAAATAACAATGCGCTGTTTACCGGCCCGTTGATAACCTGTTAAGAAAGTCCGATTTGTTTATCTGTCAGGACCTTATCTTCTGATAACACGTTTATAAGTCCGGCCTTAATGTGTATAACACAAAGTACAAGCAGAAACGAATTTTTTTTCCAACCGTTTCAACACACTATTATTACTATTATAAATTCTTTAAAGATTAAATAATAAATATATAGAAGGATAAAAATGGAATCAGTGTTATTAAAAAATGGTTTCCTCAATGTTGTTCCGGACCCTTCTCTGGATATCTTTGAGGAAATTAAAAAACTCAAAAAGGAAAAAAATGCAATACTGCTCGCCCATTATTACCAGGAGAATGACATTCAGGATGTTGCTGATTACATCGGTGACAGCCTGGGCCTTTCCCAGCAGGCGGCAGTTACAAATGCAGACATCATCGTTTTTGCAGGAGTTCACTTCATGGCGGAAACTGCAAAAATTCTATGCCCTTCCAAAAAAGTCCTGCTTCCCGATCTGAATGCAGGCTGCTCATTGGCTGACTCCTGTCCCCCCGAAAAATTTGCTGCATTCAAAGCGAAGCACCCAGATCATGTGGTTATTACCTATATCAATTGCAGTGCTGAAATAAAGGCGCTTTCCGACATTATCTGCACATCTTCCAATGCTGTTCAGATTGTTGAGAGCCTGCCAAAGGAGCAAAAAATAATATTTGCACCGGATAAAAACCTTGGACGCTATATCATCAAAAAAACAGGAAGAGATATGATCCTGTGGAATGGAAGCTGCATGGTTCACGAAATTTTTTCATTGGAAAAAATAACGAAGCTTAAAAAGCAAAACCCGAAAGCGATGTTCATTGCTCATCCAGAATGTGAAGAGCACATTTTGGAAATGGCGGATTTTATTGGCTCTACAACAGCTTTGCTTAATTATACAATAAAGTCGCCCCAGCAGGAATTCATCGTGGCCACAGAAACAGGCATCATACATCAGATGCAAAAATCATCACCCCAGAAAATATTTATTCCTGCACCACCGGATAACAATTGCGCTTGCAACGATTGTCCACACATGAAACTGAATACACTTGAAAAGTTATACATCTGTCTCAAATACGAAAAACCGGAACTGACTTTGGATCCAATACTTATTGAGAAAGCCAGAAAACCAATTGACAGGATGCTTGAGCTATCTGCAAAATTCGGATTGTAATGACGCCTGAGAGTTATGTAAAAGCGTTGGAAAAACATTTTGCAAATTATGCAGATGAAAAGCGCGCAGAGAGCTCAGCAAAGTATATGCTTAACCAGTTTGTTTATTACGGACTGACATCACCGGTACGCCGGGATCTATCCAAGGAATTTATTGCAAAGCATGGCTTGCCGGAAGATAAATACCTGGAAGAAACAGCTCGGCTTCTCTGGACTCGAAAGCAAAGAGAACTTCAGTATTTCGCCATGGAGATGCTTGAGAAACGAATCCGATACCTGAATGAAAGCCACCTCGATTTGTTTGAGTATATGATACTTCATAAATCCTGGTGGGACACAGTTGACTTTATTGCTCCGAAATTGATAGGAGCTGTATTAAGAAACAAGAAAAAGCAGATTGAAAAAAGCACGAACAAATGGAGAAAGTCAGGCAATATCTGGCTGATGCGTTCCACCCTGCTTTTTCAACTGAAATACAAATCAGGAACAGACACCAATCTTTTATTTAATCTGATTGCGCAATACGCCGAGGAAAAAGAGTTTTTTATACGAAAAGCGATCGGCTGGGTTCTGCGCGAGCATTCCAAAACAGATCCTAAACTGATTGTTGATTTTGTGAAAAAACAGAAGATGTCAAACCTGAGCAAAAAAGAAGCATTGAAACGCATCATATAACGCAAATGAAAAACAAATTGTTTTGGACGTTTTGTGGAATACTGTGCGCCCTGGCCGGACAGGCGCAAAAGAACGATCGTTTATATAAGAACCTCCGGGATGCATTGGCCGATCCTTCACATGTTTATAAACTGAGGATTGCGCATGCAAAATTGGACAGCCTGAGCCCGGAAATAGGAAAATTGGTAAACCTGGAAGAACTGGATCTGAACAACAATGACCTGAAAACCCTTCCCCCTGAGATTGGAAAATTAAGCCATCTCAAAACCCTGAATCTGTTTGCAAACAAACTGAAGACCTTACCCCGGGAAATTGGAAACCTCAATCAGCTTGAACATTTTTTCTTAAGCAACAACCTGCTGGAGACATTACCCGGCTCCATCGGCCAATGCTTGGAGTTAAAGGAACTGTCAATCAAGGATAACAAGTTGAAAGAAATTCCTGAAGAGATTGGACAGCTTAAAAATTTAGAGCAATTGTTTTTGTCGTATAACTACCTGAAAACTCTTCCGGCTTCTATAGGGAATTGTTCGAAGTTGCAACAATTATATCTGGATCATAACATCATTCAGAACCTGCCACCGGAAATAGGGAATTTAAAAAGCATGATTTATTTATACATTGGAAAAAATATGCTGGATAAAATTCCTCAGGAGATTTGCAAGCTTGATAAACTGAGGGAGCTCGACTTAGCCTACAGCGGAAATATAGGTCCTCTTGCCTCCTGCCTTTCTGATTTGCCGGTTCTGGATCTGTTGTATATTGATTCTTATTCCTCCGCTCCTTATGCCGTTACAGCGCGGAAAAACTTCCGGTTGAAGGTTGTGATTCAATGAAATCGCAGGTTTTCGGGCCAGGATACCCATCTTTTTCGTAATTTCGCTTCCCTTTTAAAGAAAAGAACTGACAAATGTTTTCCAAATACGATGTAATTGTTGTAGGTGCCGGACACGCCGGTTGTGAAGCGGCAGCGGCAGCGGCAAACATGGGCTCACGTGTTTTGCTCGTTACCATGAACATGCAGACGATCGCACAGATGAGTTGTAACCCGGCTATGGGTGGCATCGCAAAAGGACAGATCGTGCGTGAGATCGACGCAATGGGGGGTTATTCCGGCATTGTGTCAGACAGGTCTGCTATACAGTTTCGTATGCTCAACCGCTCAAAAGGAGCAGCCATGTGGAGCCCGAGGACTCAGAACGACCGCATGCTCTTTGCACAAGAATGGAGATTGATGCTCGAGAGGACGCCCAATGTCGACTTTTTTCAGGATATGGTGAGAAGCCTTATTTTGGAGAACGGTCGTTGTTGCGGAGTAATTACTGGCATGGGAATGGAAATTAGAAGTGAGGCTGTTGTTCTTACCAATGGAACATTTCTAAATGGAATAATTCACATTGGTGAAAAGCAATTTGGTGGAGGAAGAACAGGTGAAAAGGCAAGCACGGGCATAACCGAGCAATTGGTTGAACTGGGTCTTGAAAGCGGAAGAATGAAAACCGGGACCCCTCCCCGGATTGATGGACGCTCGCTTGATTACTCAAAGATGGAGAGACAGGAAGGCGACGAAGATCCGGGAAAGTTTTCCTATTCAAGCGTCACCCAACCGTTGAAGAAGCAAATGCCCTGTTATGTGGCTTACACGAACGAAGCCGTTCACGATATTCTAAGGACCGGATTTGAGCAGTCGCCCATGTTTGCCGGCCGGATTAAAGGCCTTGGACCACGATATTGCCCAAGCATTGAAGATAAGATTACACGGTTTTCTGAGCGTAACAGGCATCAGCTGTTTGTTGAACCGGAAGGCTGGGAAACAGTCGAGATTTATTTGAATGGATTTAGCACCTCTTTGCCAGAATCAACTCAGTATGAGGCACTTACTAAGATTCCTGGCTTTGAGAACTGTAAAATGTTCCGTCCTGGTTATGCGATTGAATATGATTATTTTCCACCTCAGCAATTAGGACTTAACCTGGAAACAAAGGTGGTTCCGAATTTGTTCTTTGCCGGACAGATCAATGGAACGACCGGTTATGAAGAAGCGGCTTGTCAGGGACTAATGGCCGGGATCAACGCACATTTAAAAATCAACGATAGGAAGCCATTTGTTCTGGGTAGGTCTGAGGCATATATTGGAGTATTGATTGACGACCTGGTTACGAAGGGTACAGATGAACCTTACAGGATGTTTACCTCCCGGGCAGAATACCGAATACTGCTTCGGCAGGATAACGCAGATATAAGGCTTACTCCAAAATCACATGAACTTGGCCTTGCCTCTAAAGAGCGCCTTGAAAGAGTTCAGGAAAAAATGAAGGCATCCGAGGAAATACTTCATTATTTTAAGACCGAGAGTATCGATCCCTCTGAGATAAACCCCGCACTTGAAGCGTTGGAATCAAAACCAATCACGCAAAAAGTAAAAATGTTTAGTGTCCTATCCAGACCCGATGTTACCATCCTTGATTTCGCTTTAGATAATGAACGCTTCCGGGAATTCGTTAAACAGTTTGACGAAGAGACATTATTACAGGCAGAGATTCTGATGAAGTACGAAGGCTATATTGTTAAGGAGCATGAAGTCGCCCAAAAAATCCAACGCTTGGAAAACATTCTCCTGGGAGATGACATCAACTATAAACAATTGACATCCTTATCAAACGAAGCAAGGGAAAAATTTACCAAAATTAAACCCGCAACAATTGGACAAGCGGCAAGAATTTCTGGCATATCCCCATCCGATATTTCTATTCTAATGGTTTATCTCGGTCGATAATGTTCCACGTGGAACTCTAAAAATATCGGATAGAATCGCCTCCCCCTTCACCCTACCCTAAGACGATACGATGGAAAAGATTGAACATTGTCTAATTTGCCAGCACCGAGAAAGTGGGCATTTTATGGATTGCAAAGACTTCACTGTTTCACGTGAAACATTTACCATCGTCTCATGCTTGGGATGCGGATTTAAGTACACAAACCCTCGCCCCGAGGCCGACAAATTGGGTGCTTATTATCAGTCGGAAGATTATGTTTCCCACTCAAACACGAGCAAGGGTCTGATTAATTTTCTTTATCAGAAGGTTCGTTTGCATACCCTCAATCAGAAGCTAAAGCTCATAAATTCTCTTTCAGACAAAGAAAAACTTTTGGACATTGGCTGTGGGACGGGAGAATTTTTGAATGTGTGCAAACAAAATGGATGGCAAGTTCAAGGCATCGAGCCCAGCATAATGGCTCGGGAATTTGCAGCGTCAAATTACTCCCTGGATGTAAATGATGAGGACGCGCTTGCAAAAATGGGGAACGAAAGCTTTAATGTAATTACTCTTTGGCATGTCTTAGAACACGTCCCGAAATTACAAGAACGGGTTGCTGAATTGAAGCGATTGCTCAGGCCGAGTGGTGTACTTTTAATCGCAGTTCCCAATTGCTCTTCCGCTGATGCAAAACATTATAAAGAGTTCTGGGCTGCATATGATTTGCCACGACACCTTTATCATTTCACACCATCAGACATTTCTTTGCTATTTGAAAAGCATGGATTTAAAGTGAATCAGATCCTTCCCATGAAATGGGATTCATTCTATGTATCCCTTTTAAGTGAGAAATACAGGACGGGTAAACCAAGAATATTGGCTGCATTTTGGCAGGGACTAATGTCTAATTGGGCCGGCTCAAAGACAGGAAATTCGTACTCAAGTCAGATATATATTTTACAGAAATAGACCCTCTGTTTTATTTTTAAACCCCGCATGTTCCACGTGAAACATGCGGGGTTTTTTGTTGATGATACAGCAGTTCAACCTATATAGGTTTGAAAACAGATAGGGGCAACAATTCCCCGGCCATTTTAAGTCCCAATTATAACTAATTCAACAAGAGAGAATCGATCTACATGACAACTGGTTTGTTGGGGCTCATCAACTATTAGGATGTCTATACCACAAACGAAAGACCAGACCATCACAATCTATTCAAAGGCAATAGGGGCATCTTTATTATGAAGAAGAATGGTTTTATAGAGGGCGTTTCATTGAGTTCTATTCAGGTTGTTTTAAGAGAAATGATTCTGAAAGATGATGGCCCGAAGCTCTCAGGACGGATGGGGTTCGCCTCAAGAGGCAACTGTATTTATTCACCACCAAGTATCCGGCATGCATCGACCCCGGATATTTAAGTGGGTGTATTCCTCCGCGGCGAGCGCGTTTTTTAACGCTGCAGTAGAACAGGGAAAACGAACGATAATGGATCTTCCTTTGTTACAAGGCACAACACTCAAGCAGAAAAGAGAAATCAAGAATGAGTACGGCTATGTCTTGATATTAGGCCTTTCAAATATTCACCAGAGAAACGAAACAAGTTGATAGCTGAGAAAATAGAGCAGGGCTCAAAGAAATGATCAAAAACACAAGCCAGTTCGAAATGGGCTGATTATCAGGATGATAAGGGAAATGAATGAAAGAAGCAGAACCAATGGGTTATCGAATGAAACAAATAGAGATATTTGAGAAAATAAACAGGAAACCCATGGAAAAAAATCGGAAAGACCTTTCACACATCTTGAATCATTTGGGAGAGGATCGTGAAGAATACTATGGTGCCGTTTCACCCCCAATTTTCCAAACGGCGAATTTCGCATCCCCAAGTGTGGGAGCATTGAGAGAAAAACTTAAAACGGAGATGGAGAGCCCGTTTTATACACGGGGCTTTAATCCCACAGCAGGGGTATTGCGGAAAAAGATTGCTGCGCTGGAGGGTGCTGAAGATGCCATTGTTTTTGCCAGCGGAAGTGCAGCAGTGGCAGGAGCCATTATGAGCATTGTAAAAAGCGGAGATCATGTGATATGTGTGGCGAAGCCATATAGCTGGACATTCACGTTTTTATCAAAATACCTCAAGAAGTATGGAGTAGAAACCAGCTTTGTGGAAGGAGGGGAATGGGAGGCATTTAAATCAGTGCTGCAAAACAACACTCGCCTCATCTACCTCGAAAGTCCGAACTCCCTGACTTTTGAATTACAAGACATCTCAGCCATTGTGGGTTTTGCGAAGGCAAACGGAGTGGCTACAATCCTTGATAACAGTTATAACTCTCCCCTGAACCAAAGTGGGATAGAAATGGGTGTAGATCTTGTTTTACACTCGGCGACAAAATACCTCAATGGGCATAGTGACGTGATTGCAGGGGTTGTTTGTGGATCCAGGATCCGCATACAAAAGATGCTTGCCGAGGAATATATGACCCTGGGAGCTGTCGTGTCACCACATGATGCCTGGCTAATGCTCAGAGGACTGCGGACGCTTGAGCTAAGGGTTAATAAAAGTGCCGAGAACACCAGGCAAATAGTAGCGTTTTTGGAGAAGCACCCCCGGATAGAAAAAATCTATTATCCATTTTCTGCGGAGAACCCCCAGCTTGCTCTGGCAAAAAAGCAAATGACACAGGGTGGCGGACTATTTTCCATAAAGCTGAAAGCCAAAAACGTGGAGGAGGTGGAGCGATTCTGTGATTCCCTGAAACGTTTCCTGATAGCTACATCGTGGGGAGGCTATGAGTCTCTGGCCTTTCCCTTATGCGCCCTGGCAGCATCCAAAAGTTTTGAGAATCCATTACCCTGGAACATGGTCCGCTTCTATGTTGGAATAGAAAATGGCGACCATCTTCTTGAAGACATATCACAAGCTCTTGAAAAGATCTAGTTCTCCGAAGAGGAAGAAAGGGAATCTTCATGGAGGTTGATTTCTACATCGCCGGGGGAAAGCAGGTCGCGCACATCCACTTCCAGCAAAGCGGCAATTTTCGTAAGAGTTGAAAGGCTGGGTTGGGTCTTGTTGTTACAATAATTCGTAACCACAACGTAACTTTTATTAATTTTTTTCCCCAGCCATATCTGGGTTCGCCCCTGGACTTTAAGTATATCTTTTATTCTATTCATGTTTCTTATCACATCGTTTCCTGGCTTACGACCAAACAACGCTCCGGTGGAAAATTTTCGGTGGAAAAGAAAATTCTGGCGGTGAGCATCTGTGATTTGGAGGCAAAGGAGATCGGTCAAAAGCCAGCTTAAGATATGCAAACAGAGCAGTTCTAATGGGTGCAGGTTGCTGATAGAAAGAAAAAACAGGGGCACAACAGAGCAAAAAAAAGCCCTCCGAAAAGAGGGCTTTAAAAAAAAGATGATTTAAACTATTTGAGGTGTTTGGAAAGGTGCTTGCCCATTTCAAACATGGAAACCTGACCAAGGCCGCTGAATACCGGCTTTAGCTTCGCATCAGCATTTATCATGCGTCTGTTCTTTTTGTCCTGCAGTCCATTTGCCTTGATGTATACCCAAAGTTTTTTAACAACTTCGCTGCGAGGCATTGGTTTGTTTCCAATGATTTCTCCAAGAGCAGCACTTGGCTGATAAGGCTTCAGGAGAGCGGCATTTGGCTTGCGAGCCGTTTTTTTAGCAGGTGCTTTTTTTGCTGCCTTCTTTGCTGGTTTTTTTGCAGCTTTCTTCGCAGCTTTTTTTGCTGGTTTCTTTGCTACTTTTTTTGCTGGTTTTTTGGCCATGGTTATTTGGTTTTGGATTAAGATTCAAGGAAGCTTCCTCTTGATGGTAACAAATATAAAAGATTTCATGCTTTAAACACCATCCTTCTATTTTTACCTGAATCAGCCGATCTGGAAAAACAGATGAAAGCTCTATTCCGGATTGCCATTCAAGGTTGTGATTTTATAAATTTCAGATGACAGGCTTGCCTTGGATTTCGTATGGAGATCACATAGGCTCCTGATATAGGGGAGTCAAAAGATACGATTGCCTCTGCATGGCCATCTCCGGAAAGGAAAACAGACTGACGAAGAACGGTCCTTCCAAGCAAATCCGACAATTCAAGAACAGAGGCGCCTGGCTCAAACCCTTCCAAAGAAAGCCTCAATGCGCCAGAGTGATTATCCGGGAGAAGACTTAATTTAGGAACACCAGCGGGATGATCCGGAAGGCTGGTTGACAGATCCTGGTAAACTCGGACGTAATCGACAAACATGGTATCAGGGAACAATGTATTTGCGTCGGGACTGCCCGGCCAGCTTCCGCCGACAGCCTGGTTCAGAAGAATGAAGAAAGGTTTTTGAAAAGCGGTAGTTCCATTGATCCCATTGGCAATATTACCTTCCCAGTATTTGACACCGTCAAGAAACCATTTGATGGAAGAGGTGCTCCATTCCACAGAATATAGATGATAACCCGATTCATTGAAGTGGGTGTTACCTCCATACTGAGCGGCCCCATTATTTTCCCAGTGCATGGTTCCCTCTATGGTGCTGTCTGTATTAATATGTTCCATAATATCAATTTCGCCACAGGTTGGCCAACCCGATTGCGGAATATCGGTTCCAAGCATCCAGAAGGCCGGCCACATTCCTTTGCCAGGCTGAATTTTTATGTTCGCCTCCACTTTTCCATAAGTCCAGCTTTGCAGCCCTTGTGTTTTCATTCGGGCCGAGGTATAATTACTTCCGCTGTAAGACTCTTTTCTGGAGATGATCAGAAGATTTCCATTGGATACAAAGGCGTTT
>DASYGQ010000367.1:0-19230 GCA_035999585.1 Bacteroidia bacterium
GCCCTGAGAACCGGCTTTCAGGCCGCACAGACTAAGGGGTATAGGTATGTGCTTACGATCGACAGTGACGGACAGCATTTCCCTTCTGATTTCCACCTGTTTCTGGATAAGATAGAACAGGAGCCCGACAGTTTGATTATCGGTGCCCGGAATATGAATACTGAAAACGTTCCCGGGAAGAGCAGTTTTGGCAATAAGTTTTCCAATTTCTGGTTCCTTGTGGAGACAGGCCTTAATCTGCCCGACACTCAATCCGGATTTCGGTTGTATCCGATCCAGGCAATGAAACAGCTGCGTTTTTTCACTTCAAAATTCGAATTTGAAATCGAAGTGATTGTAAAAGCTGCCTGGTCGGGAATTCCTGTGACAAGCGTGCCTATTGGAGTGTTTTATGAAAGAGGCGCAAAGCGGGTGACTCATTTCAGGCCTCGCGTTGATTTTGCACGTATCAGTGTATTGAACACCTGGCTTGTCATTCTTGCTTTTTTGTGGTACAGGCCCCGTCGCCTGATTTTGAATTTCAATGCGGTTAATATCCGGAAATTTGTGCAAAGGCACTTTGCTGATCCCTCTGAATCATCTATCCGGAAAGCCCTTTCCGTTGCAGTTGGAGTTTTCTTCGGCATTGTTCCGATCTGGGGCTTCCAGCTTGCTGCCGCCATTCTTGCCGCTTTACTGCTTCGTCTCAACAAGGCTATTGTTATTGTGGCTGCAAACATCAGCCTGCCGCCAATGATCCCTGTGATCCTGTACCTCAGTGTAAAAACAGGGGAGCTTGTGACAGGCCGCGAAGTCGTGCTTCGGTTCAGCGGACTCAATATCGACCTTGTGAAAGCAAATGCGTATAATTTTTATGTTTATATGATTGGTGCTTCAGTCCTGGCAGTTGTCGCAGGCCTTGTCGCCGGAATTCTCACTTACTTTCTGCTTGGGTTGCCTGGCCGGAAAGGAACCGCTGATGCACATTCATGAAGCCGGCTATCCTCCTTTACCGTTTCTTTCAAAAGCACAAAGGCCTCTTTCTGACCGGAGTGCTTATCTGCATTGCTCTCTCTGCTTATTTTGGCTCACGTATTCAGCTTGAAGAAGACATCACACGGTTTATTCCCAAAGACCCCAAGACCGATAAGATCAATTTCGTCCTTCAGAACCTCAAGATCAAAGACAAGCTGGTTATCAATATTTTTCAATCCGATACATCGGCTCCGGCATCACCGGAAATACTCATGGCGGTGGCAGACAGCTTCCACAGCGCACTGACACGTGCTTACGGCGCGTCTTATATCCGGGATTTCACGTACCGTATCTCAGATGACCTGATCTTACAGGTCTACAATACTTTTTATGAAAATATGCCGCTCTTCCTGAATGAAAAGGATTATGAGGGTATAGCAAAAATGCTTCCTGCCGACAGCATTGACCGTGTCCTCAAAGGAGATTACAAGACCCTTTTAAGTCCATCGAGCGTTGTGTTTTCGCGTTTTATTCGCCACGATCCGCTTAATATTACCCCGCTTGCATTAAAAAAAATGCAAAGCCTGCAGTTCGATGAGAATTTTGATGTGCATGAAGGTTATATCATGTCTAAAAACAGAAAAAACCTACTCTTGTTTGTGACTCCTTCCGGCACCTCCGGTGAAACAGCAAAAAATCAAAGATTTATTAACGGAGTGGACAGTATTGCATCGGTTTTATCGAACGCGAATAAGGGCCAGGTTGCAGTCGAATACTATGGCGCCACAGCAGTTTCAGTGGGCAATGCGCGACAGATCAAAAAGGATTCAATTCTTACCACTGCCATCGCCTTGATTGGCATTGTGCTTGTTCTGAGTCTGTTTTTCAGGAATAAACTCATCATCTTTTTTATTGTCCTTCCGGTTGCTTTTGGTGCGGCTTTCGCCCTTGCAGTCCTGTTTCTCATGAAAACCCAGGTGAGTGCCATCGCTCTGGGTGCAGGTTCTGTCATCTTAGGCATTGCGATCAATTATTCGATGCATTTTTTTACGCATTATAAACGGGAACGTTCGGTTGAAAATGTAATCAGGGATCTGACGGCTCCCATGCTGATCGGATGCACGACCACAGTGGGCGCATTCATCAGTCTGATGTTTGTGAAGTCGGAAGCCTTGCATGATTTCGGCCTTTTTGCCGGCTTTAGCCTCATCGGGGCTGTTCTCTTTACACTCATTGTGCTTCCTCATTTGCTGAAATACACAGCTTCCGGAGAAATAGCAGGTCAGGGTGAAGAGAAACTTAATTTTGTGGAAAAGCTGGTTACGTACCGCCTCGACAAAAACAAAGCAGTCCTGATTGTTTCGGCCATTCTTACGCTGGTGTTTTGTTATACAGCAGGAAACGTAAGCTTCGAGAGCGACATGATGAAGGTTAATTTCCAGGATGAGAAGCTGGATAAGGCACAAAAACACCTGGATGAGCTTACTAATTTCTCTTTGCGTTCCGTTTATCTTGTTTCAAGCGGAAAGGATCTCAATGCAGCGCTTCTCCATAGCGAGCAAAATCTGCCTAAGCTTGAAGAGCTGAAATCAAAAGGACTTGTAAAAAAATATTCGTCCGTCAGCAGCCTGCTTCTTTCCGACTCCATGCAGCAGGCAAGGATAAACCGATGGGACTCTTTTTGGACAAGGGCAAGGAAGGACAGTCTGAAATCTTACCTGGTTTCGAAAGGCCGCAATTATCACTTCAGGGAAAATGCTTTTCAGGATTTCTATGCCTTGTTGGATAAAAAGTTTAGTGTCGTCGGAGAGTCAAAACTGGATACAATCCGAAAGCTTGTACTCAACGACTGGATAACTGAAAACAAAGCGCTCACCACAGTTGTGACAATGGTGAAAGTGGATAATGCGAACAAGCAGGTAATCTATGATGCTTTCGGGGATAAGCCAAACCTGGTGGTTTTCGACAGGCAATTCATGGCCGCTCAGTTTGTAGATGTGATCAGCTCTGATTTTATGCTCATACTGGTCATGACATCTCTCCTGGTACTGGGTTTCATGCTTTTGTCCCATGGACGCATTGAGCTTACCCTGATCAATTTCCTTCCGATGTTTATCAGCTGGCTTTGGATACTTGGATTGATGGGCATTTTAGGATTGAAATTTAACATCATCAATATCATCATCTCAACGTTTATTTTCGGACTCGGCGATGATTACAGCATATTTATCATGGATGGTCTGCAGAATGAGTACAAGTACGGCAGGAAGAACCTCGATTCTTACAAGACTTCCATCTTCATGTCAGCTGTCACAACCATCATTGGCATAGGCGTTCTCATTTTTGCAAAGCATCCGGCTCTCAAATCAATCGCTCTCATTACCATTATTGGCATGTTCACGGTGCTTTTTATCTCATTCGTGACTCAGCCGCTTCTGTATAATTTCCTGATCCTTGACCGTGCCAAACGCAAATTGCTTCCCTATACCGCTCTTAACCTGCTGATCACTGTCATTGGATTCCTCTTCTTTACATTGGGAAGTATCCTTGTCAATATTGTAGGTTTTGTTTTGTTTTATCTCGTGCCTCTGCCCAAGGAAAAGAAGAAGGTGTTTTTCCACCGGATCATTCAGGGGACCTGCCGCTTTATGATTTATCTTTTTGTCACGGTTAAGAAAACAATCATCAATGAGCATGGAGAGTCATTCGGGAAGCCCGCCGTTATCATTTGTAACCACCAATCTCACATCGACCTGGGCTTAACGCTCATGCTTCATCCCAGGATAATTGTTTTTACAAGTGACTGGGTATGGCGCTCTCCTTTTTACGGCCGTATTGCCCGCTTTGCTGATTTTTATCCTGCTTCAAACGGTTATGATGCCGGTATTGAAAAAATAAAGGAACGCATGGAAGCAGGGTATTCAGTGCTTATTTTCCCGGAAGGGACGCGCTCGACAGATGGGGAAATACACCGCTTCCACAAAGGCGCTTTTCTGCTGGCTGAGCAATTGCAGATTGATATACTGCCAATCCTCATTCATGGTGCAGGCGATTGTGTAACAAAA
Organism: Bacteroidia bacterium; assembly: GCA_035999585.1. Classification (GTDB taxonomy): domain Bacteria; phylum Bacteroidota; class Bacteroidia; order Palsa-965; family Palsa-965; genus Palsa-965. The sequence goes on from DASYGQ010000367.1 coordinate 4,020, forward strand.
GGTGATTTTCATTTCAAGGAAGGAAGTCTGACGCTGAAAATATTGGAAAGGATAAGACCGGATGATACACAGTACGGACAAGGCTACAGAGAAAGAACCAAGGAAATCTGCCGGTACATGCGGCAGGAATATGCTGTCCTGAAAAAGGAAAAAGAAACACCCGATTATTACCGCAGCAGACTCATCCGCAATTACATCTACAAAGGACCTGTGCTTGAATGGTATTGTCGTATCAAGCTTTCGCTTGAAGGCAATTATAAGTTATTCAACAACCTGCTTCCGCTCAAAGGTGTTATCACCGATGTTGGTTGCGGCTATGGTTTTCTGGCCTATATGCTCAATTTTATTTCAAAAGAACGTGTGTTGCTGGGCATCGATTACGACGAGGAAAAGATTGAACTGGCTAATGCCTGCGTGTCCAAGACGGATAACATGCGCTTCGAATGCGGGGATGTGACTACCTATGATTTTCCACAAAGCGATGCCTTTGTCATCAGTGATGTGCTGCATTATCTGGAAGAAGAGCAGCAGGAGAAACTGATCCGGAATTGTATCGAGAAGCTTAACCCCGGCGGCATGCTCATCATAAGAGATGCCAATCGTGACCTCAGCCGTCGGCATTGGGGAACACGGTATACGGAGTTTTTCTCTACAAAAGTGCTGGGATTCAATAAGACATCCGGCAAAGGGCTGCATTTCATTTCAGCCAGTCGTATTGAAGAAACTTTGCGTTCGTATAGTTATCTTAACTTTGAAGTACTTGATAATACCAGGATGACCTCAAACATCATTTACGTGGTCAGAAACAATCCGAGGCTTACTGCCCATGAGTAAATACGATGTTGTCATAATTGGAAGCGGCCTGGGTGGTCTTTGCGCAGGATATATTCTAAGCAAGGAAGGGTTCAGCGTGTGCATCCTGGAAAAAAATCGGCAGCTGGGAGGCAGCTTGCAGATCTTCTCCAGGGAGAAAGCCATTTTTGATACCGGAATACATTACATAGGCGGCCTGGACGAAGGACAAAACCTGAATCGCTATTTTAAGTACTTCGGGCTGATGGATAAATTGAAGCTGAAGCGGATGGATATGGATGCCTTCGATGTCATTTCATTTGAAGGTGATGACCGCAGGTATCACCATGCCCAGGGATATGAAAATTTCGTAAATGTATTGGCAGCTCAGTTTCCCGGCGAACGGGAAAATATTCAGCGTTATACAGAGAAGATAAAGGAGATTTGCAATTATTTTCCACTGTACAGACTTGGCGAGGATATGAAAGACCTCGTCACAACCGGCAGTTTCCTGGAGGCCGATACCAAAGCATTTATCGAGTCGGTTACGACCAATAAGAAATTGCAAAGCGTGCTTGCCGGGTCTAATCCTTTGTATGCAGGTGTGCCCGACCGTACTCCGCTTTATGTACATGCACTGGTTGTGAACACCTATATTGAAAGCTCCTGGAAATGTATCGACGGAGGTGCGCAGATGAGTACACACCTTGCCAAATCCATCAGAGGAATGGGTGGAGTGATTCAGAACTACAGTGAAGCGGTTTCGTTTCGTTTCCGTGGTTCTGAAATCGAGTCGGTGGAACTGGCCGATGGGTCACGGGTGGAAGGGAAGTATTTTATCTCCAATGCCGATATTTCTAAGACTCTTGATATGATTGAAAGCGGGCATGTAAGGCCTGCTTACCGTTCGCGTATCAATAATCTCGATAATACAATTTCAGCATTTATTGTCAACCTGGTTTTCAAAAAAGGGAGCTTCCCTTACATGAATTACAATTGCTATCATTTTGCCACAGATGATGTTTGGTGCGGAACAACATATACTCCGGAAAAATGGCCTGACGGTCTTGCGATTTTCACCGCCCCGAGTTCCAGACATGAGGGTTTTGCTGATGGGATGACTGCAATGTCCTACATGCATTATTCAGAAACGGCAAAATGGGCAGGAACAAAAAGCACAATCCCCAATCACATCAGCGACAGGGGACAGGATTATGAAGACTTTAAAAGAGAAAAGTCAGAGAAGATAATCGATTTGCTTGAAAAACGGTTTCCCGGAATACGAACTCACATTTCATCCTATACATCATCCAGTCCGCTTACTTACCGTGATTATATCGGAAGCCGGGATGGGACACTGTATGGAATACTCAAGGATTACAAGGATCCGCTGAAGACGTTTATCACACCCCGTACGAAAGTTCCGAATCTTTTCCTGACTGGTCAGAATCTGAACCTGCATGGTGTTTTGGGTGTGACAGTCAGCTCTGTGGTAACATGCTCTGAGCTCCTCGGTCAGGTTTATCTGATCCGAAAAATAAAAGCCTGCTCTTGAACGAACGCTTACTTGGCGTTCGCACTGAGGTATTTCAGAATCTGTGCCTTCTGCTCATCCGAAAACTGATTTCCCCCTCTTTTTTTCTGCATCCTGTCAACCACTCCAACCCATTCTGCTGCAGTATGAGCTTTGGGATTATGCTTTCCGTCAAGGCCATGACATTTGGAGCAATTGGTGCGCCAGGCACTCTCTTCAGGTGTCGAAGCAACAGGAGTTGATGTAGGAACTCCCTTTTTTGCACAAGCAATGATGGCCAAAGAGAGAAATGAAACTGCAACTATTTTTTTCATGGGTGATTTGCTTAAGGTTCTGTATCCAAGAGACCCCAAAGGGTGCTTAAGCAAAAATAAGCTTTTTTCGTTTATACGGTTTCCATCCGGTGACTGAAAACAAAATCGGAGATCCAGTCACCTGCTTTAGAGGTTGAAACTGCCGAACGGGGGCTCATATCGCTTGTTACATATCCGCAAGCCATGCTTTCTTCGGCTGCTTTTGTCAGGAATGCGCTTTCAACAAACAGTCCAAATGACTCCAGCAGCAGAGCAGCTGAAAAAATGGCCCCCAGTGGATTGGCTATGTTTTTCCCTGCAGCCTGTGGGTAGGATCCATGAATAGGCTCAAAAAGTGATACCCCATCGCCATAGCTCGCCGACGGGAGCATGCCAAGCGAACCCGCGAGCACGGAAGCTTCATCGGAAAGAATATCACCAAACATGTTTTCGGTGAGGATGACATCGAATTGTCTGGGGTTCATGATCAGCTGCATCGCGGCATTGTCCACAAACATATAGTTCGTTTGAACGGAGGGGTAGGAGGGTGCCAGTCCCTGAACCGTTTCGCGCCAAAGCCTGGATGTTTCAAGAACATTGGCTTTGTCGACCAGTGTTAATTTTTTGTTTCTTCTGAGCGCGGCTTCGAAAGCAAGAACGGCGATGCGTGTGATTTCAGATACGGAATAACTGCAGAGATCGGTTGCATTGTTTTTTGTTCTTGTTTTTTCTCCAAAGTAAATACCTCCCGTCAGCTCCCTGAAAACAACCAAATCAATTCCTTTCAGAATTTCGGGTTTTAAAGGCGAACTTTGGTATAGGGACGAATAGCTTTTAACGGGGCGCACATTGGCGAAAAGCCCAAGCTCTTTGCGCATCTTCAAAAGCCCTTGCTCAGGCCTGATTGTTGCATCCGGATTGTTATCGTATTTAGGGTCACCTACAGCACCAAACAAGATGGCATCTGCTTTTTGACACAAACGCCGTGTCTCATCCGGAAAAGGCGCACCGCAGGCATCAATGGCTGCCGCACCGATTAAACCATAATCGAATTGAAATTGATGGTTAAACCTGACTGCGATTGATTGCATGCATTTCACTGCTTCGCGGGTTACCTCCGGTCCAATCCCATCACCGGGGAGAACGGCTATTTTCTTTTGCATCCGACTATTATTTAATGAGTTGTAAATACTTACTGCTTTGTTCGTATTGTTCGGTCTCTTTCCGGATACTGAGCAGGAAGTCAATATCATCCAGGCCTTTCAGTAAACAATGTCTTTTGTATGGATTGACACGAAAGCCAACCTGAAATCCAGCTAAACCTTTTTGTTCCGGCAAGGTCAGCAGTTCTTTTTCCAGGTCAATGATCAGTTCGGTTTCTGGATACTTTTGACTTCTGTCAAAAAGCTGCCGGATATAAACTTCAGGCAGCTCGACAGGAAGAATACCATTGTTAAGTGCATTGTTCCGGAAAATGTCTGCGAAGCCTGAAGATATAAGAACCCGGAATCCATAATCATAGAGTGCCCAGGCAGCATGCTCTCTGCTGCTGCCGCAGCCAAAATTATGTCCTGTCAATAAAACGCTTCCGCGATATTGAGGATCATTCAGAGGAAAATCAGGACGGAGTGTCCCGTCAGGCCCTGAACGCCAGTCACGAAACAGATGCTGTCCGAATCCAAGACGGTTGGTGGACTTCAGAAAGCGTGCAGGTACAATCTGATCGGTGTCAATATGATCACCGGGAAGCGGAATAAATGTTGATTGTATGGTTTTGAATTTTTCCATGATTTTTAGTTTAAGAATTCCCGGGCATCGGCAATCCTGCCTTTAAGGGCAGATGCTGCTGCAGTAAGCGGACTGGCCAGAATGGTATATGATCCGGGCCCCTGCCGGCCCTCGAAATTCCGGTTGGAAGTGGAGATGCATAATTTCCCTGCCGGTATCTTGTCTTCATTCATTCCAAGGCATGCAGAGCATCCGGGTTCCCGGAAACTGAAGCCCGCATCCCTGAAAATCAAATCCAATCCTTCCTTTTTGGCCTGATCCATGACCTGCCTTGAGCCGGGGACTACGAATGCTTCTACTGTCCCGGCAATATGTTTCCCTTTGACGATCCGGGCTGCCGCGCGTAAATCTTCGATACGTGAATTGGTGCAGCTGCCAATAAAGACATAATTGATTTTTCGGGAAGCGACTTCTTCCCCCTCCTTCCATTTCATATATTCCAAAGCTTTGATCCCTGAATCAGTTTGTTGAACGGGAATATGTCCGCCTACCTGGATTGCCATGCCCGGATTGGTTCCATAAGTAACCATAGGAGCCAGATTTGTAATGTCAAATGCGAAAGCCGAATCAAAAACAGCCCCTTCATCCGTAAATAAAGTCTTCCAATACTGCAGGGCTTCATCGAATTTTCGGCCAGCAGGCGCGAAGGGCCTTCCCTTCAAATATTGAAATGTAGTCTCATCGGGAGCCATCAGTCCACCGCGTGCGCCTAACTCAATGCTCATATTACAAATGGTCATTCGCTCTTCCATGCTTAATTTCTGGATAAGCGACCCGGTATATTCAATGAAATGCCCGGTTGCTCCATTCGTCCCTAGCTCAGATAAAATATAGAGGATCACATCTTTGGCGGTGACGCCTGCCTGGAGGGTTCCGTTGATTTCAATCTTCATCAGCCTGGGTTTTTCCTGAAGGATACACTGTGAAGCAAATACTTGTTCCACTTCGCTCGAACCGATCCCGAATGCGATCGCACCAAAACCTCCATGGGTGGATGTATGACTGTCGCCACAGACAATCGTCATGCCGGGCAGCGTGAATCCCAGTTCAGGTGCAATCACATGTACAATGCCCTGGTAAGGGTGCCCTAAACCGAAACAGGTGATGCTATGGGCACTGCAATTTTCTTCGAGCTTTTCCACCTGCATGCGGGAAAGAATTTCAGGAACCGGCAGATGTTGGTTTATAGTCGGTACGTTGTGATCTGCAGTGGCCATTGTCTGTTCCGGCCTGAAAACGGGAATGCCTCTGTTCTCAAGGCTGGTAAAGGCCTGGGGACTGGTCACCTCGTGAATCAGGTGTTTGTCAATGTAGATGACGGAAGGCCCGTTTTCTACGGAGCTTACAATATGCGCATCCCATATCTTTTCAAACAGCGTTCTTTTTACGTTCATTTTTCGATGGCTTTGAATTCGTCCATGAGGCGATGCAAGTCTGAAGCGCCAATGTTTTTTAACTGATCTGCGAGAGACACAAACCGGATGTAAACCTGTGACAGTTCTTCCCTGGTATGTTCATAACCCAGTTCTGTGAGATGATGGCTCAATGCAGCCCTTCCGCTCCGGGCGCTTAATATGATCCGGGATGCGCCGGCACCTACTGTTTCCGGATTGATGATTTCATAAGTCCCTGCATGTTTCAGAAATCCATCCTGATGAATTCCTGACGAATGTGAAAATGCATTTTTTCCTACGATGGCCTTGTTGGCCTGAACCGGCATCTGCATGAGAGCAGAAACCATTGTGCTTGTCTGGCAAAGCAGAGCAGGGTTAATTCTTGTCCTGCAATTCAGTTCCGGCCTGCTTTTCAGAATCATGACCATTTCTTCCAGTGAGGCATTCCCTGCACGCTCACCAATGCCATTGACGGTGCATTCAACCTGTCTGACTCCGTTACGGATACCGGCCAATGAATTGGCAGTGGCCAGACCCAGGTCATCGTGGCAGTGACAGGATAAGATGACACGGTCAATGCCTTTCACATGCTCTCTGACATGGCGGATCAGCTGACCATATTCTTCGGGAAGACAATACCCCGTGGTATCCGGAAGGTTAATGACGGTAGCACCCGCTTCAATGACTGAGGATATAAGCAGGCAAAGGAAATCGATATTGGCGCGACCGGCATCTTCGGCGTAAAATTCAATGTCTTCGCATTTTGTTTTAGCATATTTTACGGATGCAACAGCTTGTTCAAGCACCTGCTCACGCGTACTTTTGAATTTGTGGAGAATATGAATGTCAGAGCTTCCGATACCCGTATGTATGCGTTTTCTTCTGGCAGGCTTTAACGCTTCCGCGGCACAATCAATGTCGGCCTGCTTCGCGCGGGTCAGCGCACAGATTACCGGCTTTGTCACGGCCTTCGAAATTTCGTAGACCGATTGGAAATCACCCGGACTGGAAACAGGAAAACCTGCTTCGATGATGTCAACCCCCAGATCTTCAAGCATTCTGGCGATTTCGATTTTCTCATCGGTGTTGAGCTGGCAACCCGGAACCTGCTCCCCATCCCTTAAAGTAGTGTCAAAAATGAATATGTCGTTTTCCATGCTTTCATACATTTGTTGTAAATGTAGTCCCCGGGAATGCCGCAATTGAAATCGTAATAGGGCTTAAATACAATGTTCAAATTGATTTTATATCCCCCTAATCATGTCCAAAACAGGTTCAGATGATCTTTTCCAATTGATTCATTCGCTTTCGAAGAGTGAGAAAAGGCATTTTAAGATTTTTGCATCCAGGATCAATAACAAGGATGGAAAAAAGTTCATGCAGTTATTCGACCTGATCCACGCCCAGAAACAGTATGATGAAAATGGGCTGCTGGCAAAGGAGCATGGCTTTAAGCCGGCGCAGCTCCCCAACATGAAAGCGAACCTGTATAAGCAGATCCTTCTTTCTGTGAGGCTGTGCAATAGTGCCGGTTCAGTGGATGTACAGATAAGAAGTCTCATCGACAATGCTCAGCTGCTTTACTCAAAGTGCTTGTATAAGCAAAGCATGGGCATGCTCGACAAAGCCAAAAAACTGACTGTGGAGCACGACCGGGACGTACTTCATCTGGAGGTATTGGAATTTGAGAAAATGGTTCTTATTCAAACAGCTGCTGCTGATAATTCCAAGCGTGTGGCTGCGTTGGTGCGGGAAACAAAAAAAAGCAGCAGAAGCATCCGCAATATGCATGTTTTTTCAAACATAGCGCTCCGGCTGAATTCCTTTTATGTGAGGAACGGGTTTATTCGCAATGAGAAGGACCTCGAAAAGGTGGAGACTTATTTTATGAAAGCGATGCCCGATTATGACGAGGAGAAGCTTTCTTTCTACGAAAAGATCTATCTCTATTACTGTTATACGCAGTACTATTATTTTATTCAGGATTTTGAAAGGGTTGAACTCTATGCCGGCCGCTGGGTGGAGCTTTTTGAGGAGGCTCCTGCAAAAGCGCAGAATAACATGGAAATGTATATCCGGAGCCTCAACTACCTGCTCATGGCTCAGAATAAACTGATGAAATATCTTCCGTTCCAGCACACATTTAAAAAACTGGTTGCCGTCAAACGCAATCCGGCCGTCATTCATACGGAGCATCTCAATTTGATCGTTTTCAGAACCATTTATGTTCATGAGATCAACCGGCATTTTATGTTGGGTGAATTCAAGGAAGGAACCCGGATTGTTGCCCGCCTTGAGCCGGAACTCGAGGCGTTCATTCCGAAGCTGGACCGGCATTATGTCATCATATTTCATTACAAAATTGCCTGCCTGTATTTTGGCGCGGATAATCACAAACGGGCGATTCATTGGCTGAATAAAATCATTCACGTGCCGGCCAATGATATCCGTTCTGATATTGCTTCGTTTGCCCGGATGCTGGCACTGATCAGTCACTACGAATTAAGAAACTACGACCTTATTGAATACCAGGTCAAATCGGTATACCGGTATCTGCTTAAAAACGGTGACCTGGGAGATTATCAGAAGGTGATTCTCGGGTTTATCCGGAAGCTGGTGGCTGGGGTTGAAGAGAAAAACATGCTGCCCGAACTGAAGAAGCTCCGGGCAGCGCTGATTAAATTAAGGGAAGATCCTTTCAGTCAGAAGGCCTTTGTGTATTTCGACATCATCTCCTGGCTCGACAGCAAAATAGAAAACCGCCCTGTACAGGAGATCATCAGAAAGAAAATGAACCTCTGAGCTTTATACTGCCCGCTTTTTCACTGAAGCTGAACCGCTTTTGAAGTGATTGCAAAAGCACCAAAATATCCCGCCCCTCCATTCGTCACGTTACTTGCAGGATTGGCAGGGGGTGCTGAAAAAGGGCCACCTGCAGAAAGTGTCTGCCTGAGAGTATTGAAATAATCATAAGCAGATTTGTCGAACGATATAAGATCTATCCTGACGCTGTCTCCGGCCAGAAGATCTCCATCCCTGATCCTGTAATGCTGCGCATTCCCATTGATCAGCTTGTCGCTGATGACCCGGTTATCGATCACGTCATCTTTGAGCATTCCGTTTCGATAAAGCCTGAATCCATAATAATTCCCCAATGTCGCAGGATCTGTAAAGGAACAGGTGAGAGAATAGGATGCCGCCTGGGTGCTTCCCGGACGCGATGGCCGAAGAGCGTAGGACAAGGAATCCATGCCTACTGTATCGGGCATGGATGAATAGGCGGTGTATTGTTTGCCGGAGGCCGTGATGCCCAGGTAATAAGTCCTTCCCGGAGTTCCATTCAGTGTTTTTGTAACATAATTCCCGGGAGCACTCTCATGGAGGGTGTCGGTATTGCCGGCATTGTCGCTGATCACAACCCTGGCTCCGGAGAGTGGATTGCTTCCGCTCGGACTGAAATAATTGGTCGTGGTGCTGAGTTTAATACTATAGGGGCCCGGACGATTGGTGATGGATCCGTCCACCACCACCTTGGGTGTCACAGAACTCAGGTTGACGGTGATTACTTCCTGACAGGAGTAAAGGCCGGAGAGAAGCAGAATCAGGATGCTTAATTTTTTCATGAATGTGTTTTTACGGAATCAAATATTCAATGCTTTGATGAATTAAATGCCTCTAGAATTTGAAATTATAAGTGACTGAAGGAATCACTCCGAAAAGCCATGTCTTCACGGCCTGCGTTTGTGAAGGGTTATTCGGATCCTGCTGGAACTCGATGGAATAAGCATTGTGCCTGTTGTAGACATTGTAAACAGAGAAGTCCCACTCGGCTTCAAACCTCTTCTTTTTTGGGCGATGCAAGGTGGCTGACAAATCAAGCCGGTGATAAGCAGGCATGCGATAACCGTTGCGGTCGCTGTAATAGGCCACCACATGATTTTCAAATTCATATTGGGCAACAGGGAAGGTGACAGCATTGCCGGTGGCATAAATCCATACGGCTCCGAAAGTCCAGGTTTTACCCAGGTTGTACATCAGTACCACGGAGATGTCATGCGTCCGATCCTGCTTGGCAGGATACCAGCTGTTGTTATTGATATAGGGAAACTGTCGCTCGGTGCGGGAAAGTGTATAGCTGACCCAGCCTGTGAACGCGCCTGTGTTTTTCCTCAGCAGAAATTCGCTTCCATACGACCGGCCTTTTCCGAAATAAAGCTGTGATTCAACAACAGGGTTAAGCACAATATTGGCTCCTGGTTTATAGTCGATCTGATTTTGCATGTTCTTATAATATACTTCCACGGAAGCTTCGAACATGTTGTTGTGAAAATTCCTGAAATAACCTGCGGCATACTGGTCACCAAGCTGTGGCTTGATGACATTGCTGCTTGGCACCCAAAGGTCGGTTGGGGTGGAGGCGGTGGTATTGGAGAGTAGCTGTATGAACTGGCTTGTGCGTGTATAAGAAGCTTTGACAGAACTGGAAGGCGTCAGCGTATACCGCACAGCAAGCCGGGGTTCAAGGCTTCCATACTGTTGTACGATTTTTCCGCTCTTGTAAACACTCGTATCGGTGATGGCTCCTGTTGTGTCATAATGAAAAATTTTGCCAGGTCCCAGCTGATCAAATAATACGTAACGGAGCCCGTAATTGACGGATAGTTTGGGTGTGAGGGTTTGCTCATCCGAGATGTAAACAGCATTTTCAAGCGAATATTTCTGATCGATATTGAGGTCGTTGATCAGTCGTGTTCCATTGGTAGAAATAGAGCCTGGTGTAAATACATGGAAAGTCGATTGACCTCCGAATTTGATTTTGTTTTTATCGTTCAGGTAGTATTCAAAGGCAAGTTTCAGGGAGTAATCTCTGACACCGGATGAAATTCCGAAATTGCTGGATCCGGAGGTTATATCGATGTTGTAGCGGTAATCACTTACAATGGCGGAAGTGTTGAGGAAAAGTTTGTCATTGAAAATGTGATTCCAGCGAAGAGTGCCGGTTGCATTGCCCCAGTTGATGCCGAACTGCCCGGAAAGGCCAAAGACGTCGCGGCCGAAATAGCCCGAAAGGAATAATTTGTCCTTTTCGGAGAACCGGTAATTGGCTTTCACATTCAGATCGTAAAAATAAAGGGAAGATGAACGGGCCTGGGCAGTGGAGCCGAACAGCTTCAGGAAAACATCGGCATAGGTCCTTCGGCCTGTAATAAGGAATGAACCTTTGTCTTTAATCATAGGCCCTTCCACCGTCAGGCGCGAAGCAATCAGTCCGATTCCTCCTTTCACCGAATATGTTTTGGAATTACCGTCATTCATGTGCACATCCAGTACCGAAGCCAGGCGGCCACCATATTCTGCCGGAATACCACCTTTGATCAGTGTCATGTCTTTGATGGCATCGGCATTGAAGATGGAAAAGAAACCGAGCAGGTGTGAAGCGTTATACACTGTTGCTTCGTCCAGTAGAACAAGATTCTGATCTGCTCCGCCACCGCGGACATAAAAGCCTGTATTTCCCTCTCCGGCAGACATGACTCCCGGAAGGAGTGTGATGGTTTTCAAAATGTCAACTTCACCGAAGAGAACCGGAATCGCTTTGATCTGCTGCATATCCAAATGGTCGCTGCTCATCCCGGTGGAGCTTATGTTTTTATCGGCCCGTTCAGCCGTGATTTCAACGCTGTTCAACAAAACAGAGCTTTCGCTGAGTTCGATATTCCGTTTTTCGTTTTTCTGGAGATCAATGGCGATCGATTTGGGCTGACGGCCTACATAACTGACGACAAGCGTGTATTTTCCGGCAGGAAGCGTGATCGAATAGAAACCATAAGCATTGGTATTGACACCGGTCTTGGCCTCCGGGATCCAGATGCTTGATCCGATGACGGATTCTCCATTGGCTGAATCACGGACTGTACCACTGATGGTGTATTTCTGTTGTGCGCTTACTAAAAGCGGGAGAAATCCCAGCAGGAGGAAAATGAAACTTCTTATCGAATGCATGAGCAGTATTGAATTTGGGTGCAAAGGTATCATTAATGAATGATACAGCGGGCAACGGGTATGGAGTCAGATTATTGTCTGACAGAGAAATTAATTTCGGTGATAGTCTTCTGGCTGGAAGAGGATGGAAATAAAAAAGGGCCCTTAAAGGCCCTTTTTTATTTATAAGATGTTTTTTTAATTAATCAATTCAACAAATCCGGTGAGATTGAAGACTTTGCCGTCATCCCCTTTGGCATGCAGGATGTAGAAATAGGTCCCGTTGGATACCATGACCCCTCCTTGTGTGCGTCCATCCCATCCGGCACCGGGCGCTTTGAGCTCCGCAAGAATAGCACCCCAGCGGTCATAAAATACGGCGTTGAATTCAACGATCCCTGCTGAGGAAATCTGGAGAATATCATTGACGCCATCACCATTCGGAGTGAAAACGTTCGGAACAATAATCCAGGATGGAGTGTCTCTCACCACAATCACTTTAGACAATGTGCTCGTACATCCTGCAGCGCTTGTAACAATCAGGGTGACGGTATAGGTTCCGCTGCTGGCGTAGGTATTGTTCGTGTTCTGGTTCGTACTTGTCGATCCGTCACCGAAGGTCCATGACCATCCGTTTGCTGTAGAGGAAGAACTGTCAGTGAAAATAACCGGGAGCGGATAATATCCGGAATCAACACTTTCGCCAAAATTAGCTGTAACACTGTTTACAGTTACGGTGGCAGATGTGCTGGTGGAACCGCAGGTATTGGTTGCTGTAACGGTATACACTCCTGAGGTATAGACATACTGTGTGGATCCTGTAAATCCGTTGCTCCAGCTATAAGTTGTTCCGCCACTGGCCACCAGCAGGGCCGAATCGCCCTTACAGAAGGTGGTGTTTCCTGTGATAACCGGAACCGGTAAAGGGTTCATGGTGACATTCACTTTGGCCGAATCGATACCGCAGCTGTTGGATACATAAACGGTATAAGTTCCGGGGGCAGTGACAGAAATGAAATTACCCGTTGCACCGGTATTCCAGGAATAATTTCCTCCTCCGGTAGCGGCAATCACTTCGCTGCTGCCCTGGCAGAAGGAGGTGGAGCCGGCCGGGCTCACAGATGCAACGGGATTGGATCCCGTATTGATGATGCTGAGGGTCACACTGGTGTTGCAACCCAGTGAATCGGTTACAGCACAGGTATAATTGCCGACGGCAAGTCCGCTTGCTGTAGCCGCATTGCCACCTGAAGGCGACCAGGCATAACTATAGGTGCCTGATCCTCCCGTTGGAGTTACGGTTGCCGTACCATTGTTCAGGTTACAGGTTGCAGACACCGGATTGCCTGTTGCAGTAAGCGTGGCAGGCTGGGTGAGGGTGTAGGCTTGCGTGGTAACACAACCGTGCGCGTCCGTTACTGTGCATGTATAAGATCCTGAAGCTAGGCCTGTAGCTGTGGCAGCACTTCCTCCGGATGGTGCCCAGGCGTATGTATAAGAGCTTGTTCCGCCCGAAACAAGGGCGGTTGCCGTTCCGCTGTTGTTTCCGTTACAGGTCAGATTGGTTTGTGATGGAGCGATGGCAAGTACCACTGGTTCGGTGATGGTATAGGTTTGTGTGGTGCTGCAATTATTCGCATCATTCACGGTACAGGTGTATGTTCCTGCGGCAAGATTGCTGGCAGTCGCTCCATTTCCGCCTGAAGGAGACCAGGAGTAGGAATAGTTGGTTGTTCCGCCGCTGACCGTGGCTGTTGCTGTACCGCTTGCTCCTGCATTACAAAGGGCATTTGTCTGTGATGGTGAAACAGAAAGCGCCGCAGGCTGACCGAGTGTGACAGTCTGAACAATCGAACAGTTGTTTGCATCGGTAATTGTACATGAATAGGTTCCTGCACATAGATTATTTGCAGTAGGTGCAGTGCCTGCTCCACCTGTCCATGAATAGGTAAATGCTCCCGTTCCTCCATTTGCCTGAACAGTGGCTGTTCCGGTACAAGCTGCATTGCAACCAGGATTAGCGGAAGAGGATAAGGATGCGGTTGGTCCGCCGGCAGTAGAAATATTATAAATGGATTGCTTGCTGCAGTTTTTGGAGTCATTGACTGTTACCGTATAAGCACCGGCACCAAGTCCGGTTGCGTTCGGAGTGCCTTGTCCGCCTGTGGGAGCAGGGCTCCAGGTATAAGTATAGCCAGGTGTTCCGCCACCAGCAGTGGCAGTGGCTGTTCCGGTGAATACACCGCAACCGGTTTGTGTGGATGCCGGAGTGATGGTTACAAGAGTAGGCTGATTAATGATGAACTGCTGTGATGTGGTGCAATTATTGGCATCCGTCACATTGCAGGTGTAGGTTCCGCTGGCAAGTCCGCTTGCAGTAGGACTTCCCTGTCCGGTTGTTATTGTTCCCCCGGACCATGCATAGGTATATGATGAGGTTCCTCCTGTGACCGAAACAGTGGCACTGCCGGTTGAAGAGCCGTTACAACTTGCATTGGTTTGTGATCCGACTGAAGCTGTAAGAACCGCCGGATCTGTGATTGTTACAGTTTTGGTAATCGGACAGTTGTTTGCATCGGTCACCGTGCAGGTATAGGTGCCTGCGCAAAGGCCTGTGGCAGTTGCAGCCGTACCGGCACCTCCGGTCCAGGAGTAGGTATATGTTCCGGCTCCGGTTCCACCGGTTCCCGTTACAGTTGCCGTTCCGTTGCAGGATGCGTTACATTTCGCATTTGCTACAGCGCTCAGTGTGGCACCCGGGCCTCCGGCAGGAACGATCGTGTAGGCCTGGGTAATCGGACAACCGTTATTATCGTGAACCGTAACCGTGTAATTTGTTGCGCTCAGACCTGTGGCCGTTGGAGATCCTTGTCCGCCACCGGGAGCCGGTGCCCATGTATATGTATCAACTCCTGTTCCGCCGGATACGGCAACTGTTGCCGTTCCTGTTGCTGTTCCACAACCTGTCGGCGTTTGTGTATTGGAAGAAACGGCCAGCGAATTGGCGGGCTGAGTAATATTGAACACCAGTGATGTGGTGCAATTATTTGCATCATTGATTGAGCAGGTATAGGTGCCTGCAGCAAGTCCCGACGCTGTGGGTGTTGCTTGTCCGGTGGTAATGGTTCCGCCTGACCAGTTATAAGTATAATTCGTGGTTCCACCGGTCACGTTTACGCCTGCAACACCTGTTGAGTTGCCTTTGCAGAGAATATCGGTATGGGTGTTGGATGTGGCATTCAGTGCGGCAACAGGCTGAGTAATGGTTACAGCCTGAACATGGGTACAGGAGTTGGCATCCGTAATGGTGCAGGTATAGGTTCCGGCCGCTAAGCCGGTTGCAGTAGCAGCAGTTCCGCCACTCGGTGTCCAGGCATAAGTAAATGAAGGAGTTCCGCCGGAAGCTGAAATGGTAGCAGCCCCGTTTG